>CAILYI010000125.1 GCA_903838415.1 uncultured Anaerolineae bacterium
GCAAAACATTTTCTTAAGTTGTGGCTGATGCTCCTGGCAAGTCAGTTCGGCTAATTTTTTGCCTGAAATTTGCTCAGAATCTCGTGCAAATTGAATTCTTAAACACGTTCTTATCCGGGGTTTCGAGCGGCGCTGCTTCAGATAGTGAAAGCTCCAGTGGTGGCGGTTCGGTGGCGGCGATCTGGGAGAGCATGTGGCGCGATGGGCGCAAGTATGGGGTCTTTCTGCACCTGTTGGCGCAGACCCGTTTCCAAAATCCCCCAGGGTATCCTTTCTTCCTGCGCGAACCTGTTCGTCTTCCAGACCAGGGATGCCAAGGTCCCAATCTCTGCATGGGAAGGACCGCGACATGACGAAGTGCCGCACCTGGGCAAATCCGAAAAAGGCATGGTGAATACGGAATATAAGCGCTACCTGGCCCGCATCCCGAAAACCTACGCCATGCACAAGCAACCTGTCGTGAAGTTAGGCTACAGTGCGGATGTGTATAACATGGTACCGATTGCTGCGTGGCGATCAGCTGCCGCCGGTAAAAGTTTATCGCGACCCGTCTGAGCGTTTCAGGCGGCACGATCTCTGAATGGTTCCATGCCAGGCTGATGTCAATCTTCACCCATAAGTGCACCAGTGATATTCACCCAATGTGCAGCGGCTGGATGGCTCGGCCACCCTAAATTCAGAAAGGCCACCTCTTGAAACCGCTCCGCAAACCCTTGGCTTGGATTCGGACTAATTTCTTGGATCGATAAAAACAGAAAACTGCTTCCCTATCGTATCCGCATCGAAAAATACTTCAAATGGTTGAGAGCCCCGATAAACAACCCTACAGATCATGACCAGTGAATGACTGACCCGGCAAAGAAACCAGACAAGATGTAAAAGAAAATCCTTCGATCTGCATATTCTCTCGCTGGAAGAATCCCAGGAAGACCAACATATAGGCACCCACCAGAAACTGAGCCAATCTGCGTCCCCAGAGTTTTTTCCGCTTGGGAAGCGCCGAATATATTCCAATACCGATGCCCAGTGCGGTACCGATATACCCGAAATTATAAAGATAGAAGATACGACCTGTGGTTTGCCACAAGCCCACTGCAATGACCCAGAAGATCATCATCATAATCAGTGGTCCCTTGAAACGAGCAAAGTTGAAAGAGTCTTTAGATTCCATATTCACTTCCTGGTTGGTTGTTATGATTTGCCAAAACTACCTGAGTTACGAATTTCATGTTACGCCATCGCGGTAGAGTTGCCAGTTACCCAGCAGACCCCGCATATCATCCAGAATCTCTTACTGGACAAATCCTGGCGTCCCCAAGTGATTGCTGCGCTGATGCGGAGCTATCGCACCACGCTTTTCACCTGTACCTGGGGTACTGGCGCAGGCAGAAATACTCGCGTTCGCAAAAAGCAAGTAACGATGGAATTAAATCGAAACCTACCGCCGGAACGTTATCAACTACTACGACGACACACACGCCAATCTGGTATTGCTGCAGGAGTTCATGAGTGGATTAATTCAGTTACAGCAGCCTGGCAATCGAAATCATGACAATCGCCAGCTTCTGTTCCACCTGCGCCAGATATTCTTCATGAAAAGACTCATTTCCCTCCGCAATCGCCATTTCCAACTCTTTTGCCACCGCGCGCAGCTCGTCTGCACCCACCGTACCAGCCAGCCCTTTGAGCGTGTGTGCCAGGCGTCGGGCAAGTTCCAGGTCATTGCTCTGCAAGGCTGCCCGGATCGCTGTTCCATCCTGCGTATGGTCCGCATGGAACATCAAGAGCAAGCGGCGATATAGCTCTTTGTTGTTGCCCAGGCGCGCCAGCGCGCTGACCATATCGATTGATTCGAGCGCCGCAGGCAGCAGATCCTGGTCTGCACGAGCTTCGGAAGCAGATGCCAGGACCGGAATAGCATCTTGCGGGTCATCGGTTGGCTGGTTGTCCTGCTCAGACTCAGTCTCATGGGATGGATGATCCAGCCAGCGAGCTAACACGCTGGCAAGCTGGGCCACATCCACCGGCTTGGAAACGTAATCATCCAGGCCGGAGTCCAACGCTTTCTGACTGTCGCCATTCAGGGCATTGGCAGTCATCGCGATGATCGGTAACTCAGCGGCATTTGATCGCCGGTTTTTGCGGATTTGCGCTGTGGCCTGATAGCCATTAATGCCCGGCATCTGGATGTCCATCAATATGGCATCGTATCCGCCCTGCCCGGCCATCTGAACAGCTTGTTCGCCGTCGTCGGCCACCGAAACCAGCAACCCCATTTGTTGCAATATCTCGACTGCCACCATCTGGTTTATTTCGTTGTCTTCCACAAGCAGAATTTGTTTGCCGCGCAATTTTCCCATGGTTTCTGTGGAGATTTTTTCATGCGAGGGCCGGAGTTTGGTCAGCGCTTGATGCCCAAATACCTGCATAACAGCATCAAACAACTGCGAACGAGTGATGGGTTTTAGCAGGCTGCCATTCAGTCCCTCAGCGCTGGCCTTTTGCTGCACATCTTCCTGGTTGCCAAGCAGAATTATCGGCGTACTTGCCAGGCGCACATCCTGCCTGATACACCGGGCGGCTTCCAACCCATCCATCCCGCCAGGAAATTTCCAGTCCATTAATACCAATCTGAAAGGGTCATCCCCGGCTTTATCCAGCAGCATTACCCCCTCTTCCGCGCACTGAGCTGTAGTTACTTCGAAAGCAAAGGATTCCAGCGCACTTCGCAGAAATTCCAGCGTGGCAGCATGCTGATCCACCACCAGCACCCGCAAGCCTGCCAGTTCAGGGACAGCTTGTGCCGCGCCAGTCGCGGGATTGGGTTCGGGCTGCTGTTCCATTGCTATGATGCAGGTAAATAGAGAGCCAACTCCAATCTGACTCTGCACGTGGATTTCTCCGCCCATCATTTTGACCAGCCTCTCGCTGATGGTCAACCCCAGGCCTGTGCCGCCATATTTCCGGCTGATGGAGCTGTCTGCCTGGCTGAATGGCTGAAACAGATGCGAGATTTGATCTTCCGTCATTCCAATGCCCGTGTCGCGCACCGAGAATTCAAGCACAGCCGGGTTGTTTTGCGCGGGGCTTTCGCGCTGCTCGACCAGCCTGACCTTGATGACTACCTCGCCCTCCTGGGTAAACTTAATGGCATTACTCACCAGGTTGAGCAAGACCTGGCCCAGCCGCTGCGGGTCGCCGAGCAGCAGTCGTGGGACATTCATTTCGGTGTGAAATACGAGTTCCAGGTCTTTCCCATGTGCGCGCGCTGCCAGCAAATCGGAGATACCGCGCAGCACATCTTCCAGGTTGAAATCGACCCGCTCAAGAGTCAATTTCCCGGCTTCGATTTTCGAGAAGTTCAGAATATCGTTGATGGTCGCCATCAATATTTCGCCAGAGTAATGCAAATGGTTCAGGTAATCGCGTTGTTTATCGCTCAGGTCAGTTTGCAGCGCCAGGTACGTCAGGCCCATCACGCCATTTAATGGGGTACGGATTTCGTGGCTCATGACCGCCAGGAAGTCGCTCTTGGCGCGGTTGGCAGACTCGGCCTGCTCTTTGGCAATTTCCAACTCGGCGGTACGCTCTTTGACCAGTTCTTCCAGATGGTCGCGGTATTGCCTTAATTCTGTCTCGGTCTCTTTCTGATCTTCGGCCACGCTTAGCAGTGTCAAACGGGATCGTTCCGCATCTGTCAGCAGGCGCTGTAATTCAATTTGGGCTGAATTGATCTTGTCTTCGGCTTGCTTGCGATCGGTGACATCCACAAACGTAATGATGGCGGATTGTAACTGCCCTGCGGCATCCCAGATGGGCAACCCGTTCACAAGAACCCATCGCACCTTATCTACATTCGACTGAAAGATCCCCGCAATGAAGTTTTGCAAAGGTTGGTGTGTGGCAAGAACCCGGTTGATTGGATATTCGGCCAACGTCATCGGGGTCCCATCCGCGTGCAGAAAGCACCATTGTGGGTCCGTGGCTTGCTTTCCGAGCATTTGTTCCGGCGTAAGGCCCAGCAATTCACAGGCTCGTTTATTAAAGTAGAGGATGGATGTATCCGGGGCATGGGTAACCACGCCAGAGTTGATGTTTTCCAACAAATCAACGTATTTTTGCTCGCTGACGCGCAGCGCTTCTTCCGCCTGCTTGAATTCATGAATATCGGTGCATGTGCCAAACCACTTGAGAATAGTGCCCCGCTCATCCAGTAAAGGTACGCCACGGATCAGCCACCAAGTATAGTCGCCATCTGCGCGGCGCAGACGGCATTCGATCGCATAAGTGCTGCCATTTTTTGTGGCGTTTTGCCAGGCATCCCACGCTCGCTGCTGATCATCAGGATGGAACGGTTTATTCCAGCCATGACCGGAACTCTCTTCCAATGTCAGCCCTGTGTAATCCACCCACTGCTGATTAAAGTAAATATTCGAACCGTCCGGCTGGGTAACCCAGACAATTTGCGGCATGGCCTCAGCCAAAACGTGAAATTCATATTCACTTTGCCGCAGCGCTTCTTCCGCCGCCTTGCGTACGGTGATGTTGGTATGAGAAACCAGAACAGTGCCTTCTTTTCCTCGCAGCGGTACGGCTTGCATGGCGAACCAACGCCTTTCACCGCCTGGGCCATGACAAGGATACTCCAAGTCGAAAGAAGTCAGTTCGCCGAGCTGGACTTTTCGGACCCCATCAGTTCCATCCTGTGCCAGCGTCGTATCACCCCACTCTTCACTGTATTGCACAAAATAATTGGCGCCCACGCCCCATGCGCTTTCATCCTCCCCACCGTTCTCAGAAGCGAAATTTCGCCACTTCTCGTTAATCGTCAGGATGACCCCATCGGGACCCACCACTGCCATATGGGCACCCACGGAGTTGAATATCCGCCGGTTGAAGTCGGCTTGCTCCGCCAATTTTTCTTCCGTTCGCTTCCGCTCAGCAATATCCCAGGCGAAATCGGCCAGGGATGCCACCATTTCGATATCCTGTTGGTCATAGTTGGTCAGCTTGTTGCCTACGCCAAGGATGGCCACAATCATCTCACCACGCATTACCGGGACAACCAGTTCTCTTATGACTGGCGCATGGCCCTGCGGCAGTCCCTTGCGGTGTGAAAGTGAGGCATAATCATTGTGAATGACAGGACGTTTTTCGTGAACGCAGTCCACCCAGACGCCCGCCTGGCTTATTGGATAATGAGACCCGGCCGGCTCAGCCTTGCACATATGTTGAATAGTGTTGGTGGACCAGGCCTGCAGGGCGAGCGTCACCTGGTCTGGTTCCAGAAAATGGAAAAAGCCGACCTGACTGCCGGTGAGTGCTTCCGTTTCGTCGAGTGTGGTGCGTAACAGATCTTCCAGCGAGCTGGTATTTGCCATCTGAATAATACGGCCGCGCGCCGCCATTACCGCCTCTGATCTTTTTCGCCTGGTGCAGTCTCGACAGAAACTGATGAATTTGCCGCCATCCAAATCGAGAAATGTCACCGATATTTCGACATCAATGGAGCTTCCGTCTTTGCATTGGTGGCGAGCCTCAAATAACTCCGATCCATTCTCAGCAATGCGTCTGATCCGCGCTTCAATTTCGGCTGGCGTATCGACGAGATCGATATCGTCAATGGACATTTCCAAAAGTTCGGCCTTGCTATACCCTGACATGGCGCAGTAGGCCTCATTTACATCGGTGAGTTTGCCATCCAGGTTCACAACCAGGAAGCCATCCGCTGTTGTCCGAAGAATGCTGCGCAAATAATGCTCGCTCTCGCGCAGCGCTAACGTTTGTTGGCTGAGATTTCGGAACATCAGACTGAGCGGGCGCTGCAATCCGGTCCGTATCACAGCGAGATAAAATAAGAAAAAAGCGGTTAGTTTTCCAAAATGGCCCAACAAATTTGAAAAATCATACACACCAACATAAAATGTGAACGCAAGTTCCGAAAGGATGGTGGCAACTGTGGCAGCCAGCAACAACCATAATACCGGGCGGTCAAACTGCTGGCGCTTGTTCCACAATAATCCCAACGAAAACAGCAGAATGAAGCTGATTAGGTACTCGCTGTTTTTCTTGAAAGGGGTCAGTCCCTGTCCTTCGATATAGCAGACCGGGAACTGCCGCAAGAAAATGACAATCAGCAGCAGTACGGTGATGGCTGCATAAAACGCAAACAGAACGTATTCCAAATTCTGGTGGTTTTTTTCTCGCGAAAGACTGGTGCTCGAGGCGGATGGGTGGGGCGTGGATGATAAGAATAAAAGAACGAACAACATGGACAGGCTTTGCAGGTAACGAGCTGCTATCCATAATTGAGTGGGCAGGTTTGAGTCGTAGCCTGCAAAAATATTCATGCCCTTGTAGGCCAACATATGGATCAGGTCCAGAATACTTGCTGCAGCCAGAGCAACCCCAAGCCCCAAAAGATAATGATTGTTCAGCCAGCGTCGCGCATTCCACACCAGCATCAACATACTGAAACCGATGACGATGCTGGATAATTCGACCAGCGCATGAAACAACAAATAACTGATCAGGCTGGTCAAATACAATCCCAGCACAGCCAATCCGGCGCTGAAAATGATCAATATGGTCCGGGGCAGGTGCGGTTTAGAGGACGGATGCCCAGGATCCTGGTGCGTGGAAGGCAAAAGTTCCCCGAAATCAGATTGTTGGGCTTCAGGATTTCGCGTTTGTGCCGGGTCTCGAGGACTTTCAGCGGGATCATGGTGGGTTTCGTTCTCTTTTGTCATTCGAACCTTCCTGGTGACTCCAGATTCACACCACTGAGGCTGGCAAAACGCGGCGGTTTTCCAGTCTCAATCAGCAGTCTGTTAATCTCGCTTTTTAACTGCAATATCCGATCCTCGCGGCCCTGGGTTATATTTTGCCAGCGGCGAAGTTCTTCAA
>CAILYI010000126.1 GCA_903838415.1 uncultured Anaerolineae bacterium
AAATCCGCAATGCGACCGGCGGCACCGTTTCCGTGGGCCTGTCCAACGGCAAGGCTTATACCTGGTATGCTGGCACCTCCCGCTTCTCAATTGCTTCCGGTTACTACACTTACTATGCCCAGACTCCTTGTGGCCTGAAGACCGGCAAATGGAACTTCACCAACGGCAAGACCATCGTCCTGACCTGCAAGAACAGCTCCCCCGATCAATACCACGTCTACGAACGCTAAGTCATCCACTGCAATAAAAAGGCCCGCTGAAAAGCGGGCTCTTTTTTTATCTGTGGCCGGTCGCAAAAGGTATCACAAAAGTATCATGGAGCAATGATACTTTTGTGATACCTTTTTGATACTTTTTCTATACCCTGCGGATAGTGCATTTTTCCCCTGGATGCTCTATGATTTGCGAAGTCGGCCCAATTGGGCACATAAACAGCAGTCCCACATTCTATTCAGGAGAAACACAATGAAAAAAGCTGTATTGATTGCCGTTGTCCTCGTCATCCTGCTCTCCATGCTGCCGATGAGCGGCGCCTTCGCCAAGAGCGGTGGCACGGCCCTGGTTGAAATCCGCAATGCGACCGGCGCCACCATTACCGTCAACCTGTCCAACGGCAAGACCCTTACCTGGTACCCCGGCACCTCCCGCTTCACGATTGCCTCCGGTTACTACACCTACTATGCCCAGACCGCCTGCGGACTCAAGACCGGCAAATGGAATTTCACCAACGGCAAGACCATCGTCCTCAGCTGGAAAAACTGCTCGCCCGATCAGTATCACCCCTACGAGCGTGTTGTACCTACCGTTGCTCCTGTTACTCAGGATGGTACCAGCTAAAACTAACACATAAAAAAGAGCCTGCTGAAAAGCAGGCTCTTTTTTATGGTCGGAGTTGGCCGCCAGCCAGGTCTTTCCCCCGCAGCAGGATGACATCCCGCAGGTTTTGGGTGCGCTTTCAGCCGCTGGCAACCTTCGGGGGCTGAAAAGGATAGGATTGCCCGCGAAAAGGTATAGGAAAATCCTATCCTTTTTACTATACCTTTCCTAACCCCTGAGGGGAGTGCTTATTTTCGCATGTTACTGTATTATTGCGAAGTCAACCCAAACCGGGTATCCAAATCAAAGCACCACATTCTTTACAGAAGGAAAACACAATGAAAAAAGCTGTATTGATTACCGTTATCCTCGTGATCCTGCTCTCCATGCTGCCGATGAGCGGCGCCCTGGCCAAGAGCGGTGGCACCGCCCTGGTTGAAATCCGCAACACCACCGGCTCCGCTGTTTCCGTCAACCTGTCCAACGGCAAATCCTACACCTGGTACCCCGGCACCTCCCGCTTCGCGATTGAATCTGGCTACTACACCTTCTATGCCCAGACCGCCTGCGGCCTCAAAACCGGCAAATGGAACTTCACCAACGGCAAGACCATCGTCGTCAGCTGGAAAGCCTGCAAGCCCGATCAGTACCACGTCTACGAGCGCTAAGTCATCAACAACAAAAAAGGGTCCGCTGAAAAGCGGGCTCTTTTTTGTTGCCTGGTGCTATCGACCGGCTGCCTGACGAAAAAGTATAGGATTGCCCGCGAAAAGTATAGTGGGCGACTATACTTTTTTTATACCTTTTCTATACCGCTCAGGGAGTGATTTTCTGCGCCGGTTGTTGTATGATTGTGAAGTCAGCCCAAACGGGCACCCTAAAAGTAGTAACACATTCAAATCTTTATACAAGGAGAAATAGAATGAAAAAGGCTTTAGTCATCACTATCGTACTCGTAATCCTGCTCTCCATGCTGCCGATGAGCGGCGCCTTCGCCAAGAGCGGCGGCACAGCACTGGTTGAAATCCGCAATGCGACCGGCGCCACCATTACCGTCAACCTGTCTAACGGCAAGACCCTTACCTGGTACCCCGGTACCTCCCGCTTCACGATTGCCTCCGGTTACTACACCTACTATGCCCAGACCGCTTGCGGACTCAAGACCGGCAAATGGAACTTCACCAACGGCAAGACCATCGTCCTGGGCTGGAAGAACTGCTCGCCCGATCAGTACCACCCATACGAGCGCGTCGTACCTACTGCTGCTCCTGCTAACAACGACTAACAAACCCCAAAAAAAGAGCCCGCTGAAAAGCAGGCTCTTTTTTTGTTGCCTGGTACTAGCGACCAGGCAGCCGGGTGTTGGCACAAAAAGAAATCGATGAATGCTGGTAGACTTTTGACTGCTGATTGTTGTATAATTTTTACATCACAGGGGGATCGCATGGTACCCCTCACATTTTCAGCGTTCGTTTTTGAAATTTTCATGCGCCTGCGGGTTTGACAGGCGAAAGGATGCTCAGACAAGAAACACCCAGGCAAGGGGAATTTATGGCGCGAGAATCGCTCACGGCAACCCGAACACCCCAGCAAGTCATAGCCCCATCTGCTTCGACAGAACGGGAGGAGATTGCGCGCCCCAAGGATGGATTATGAATGTCCCCA
Organism: uncultured Anaerolineae bacterium; assembly: GCA_903838415.1. Taxonomy (GTDB): domain Bacteria; phylum Chloroflexota; class Anaerolineae; order Anaerolineales; family Villigracilaceae; genus UBA5195. The sequence continues at coordinate 2,482 of CAILYI010000126.1, forward strand.
GGTAAACGAAGGACAACCGCCCTGCCAAAACAGCGGGGAACGGAGTCGGCCACAGGGTGATGTGTTGGCTTTCCCTGCGGCGCTTGATTGGGGCTTGATGGGAGTTCGATGGAACCTTGATGGAACCTCGATGAGACCTCGATGGAACCTCGATGAGACCTACCCATGAGCATATTCTTGAAATCAGGAGGCAATGCGGTGGCTCGTATCGTTCTAAATCATCGCGGTAGGACTGCCAGTTACCCGACAGGCCCCGCACAAATCCCGGCGTGCGGAATTATCGCACCGGGCTTTTCAGAAATACTCGTATCCGCAAAAGCATTAAGCCGCACCGAAAGTTAGTTTCATTCTTGCACGCTTGGGACGACCTACGATGTATGGTTTTATAATGCCGAATTGTTTCATCAGTTCCTTGATACCTAGCCAATTATAGCTCTTGCGTTGGCTGCGGCGATTTAGATCTTTCGCCAGCGTCCTGACAACATAGAAATAAAACTCTCTCAGGCTGGGAAGGTTTCCATAAATACCGTAGTAATTGTAGTACCCTCTCAGTTTGGCATTCAAGGTCTTGAAGAAGTCCGGTAGTCTGCGATGACGGTTTTTCCTACTCCATTCGTTGAAACGTTTCTGCGCATTTCTCAGGGTTTTGCGAGCGGTTCGCCTGTCTACATGTGGCTTGCCAACCCGGTCTTTGCCCCATCGAAACTCGAAACCAAGAAAGTTGAAGCTTGTTTTCCCTGGTGTAATTTTCGAACTGAACGTGGTTATCTGTGTTTTCTCCGCAGACAGCTCCAATCCAAATTTACCCAGTCGCTCCCCTAATGCTTCATAGAAGCGATTTGCATCTTCTTCTTTCTCAAATACGCACACAAAATCATCTGCATACCTTATCAGACACACTTCCCCGTTACAGCGCGGGATAACCACTTTCTGAAACCACAAATCTAGCGCATAGTGCAAGTACACGTTTGCCAAGATTGGCGAAACGATTCCGCCTTGAGGCGTGCCCGTTTCTGGATGTTTCACCGTTCCATCTGTGTCCAACACTCCCGCTTTCAACCACTTTTCGATCAACCACAGAAATGACTTGTCATCCACTCTTTCCGCCAGCATCCTGAGCATCCATTTGTGGTCTATATTATCAAAGAAGCCTTTTATGTCTGCTTCCACCACGTAGTTGAACTTCCCGAATTGCAGCTTAATGGTTAGTCTATCCACGGCATCTAACGCACTTACGCCAGGTCGATACCCATAACTGCTTTGCAGAAAATCCTGCTCATAAATTGCTTCCAGAATTCGCTTGACCGCCTGTTGCAGTAGTTTATCTTGTGTGGCAGGTATCCCCAACGGTCGGAGTTGCCCATTCCCTTTTGGAATGTACCGCCGTAGGACAAGTTTCGCCCGGTAGCGCTTCCTTTTCAGTTCATCCACCAATTGCTGGATGTTGCCTTCAAGGTTCTGCTCATATTCTTTGGCACTCACTCGGTCTACGCCACTTGCAGCGTCTTTTCGAATGAATTGCCAACTTTCCCTGAGCATTTCCTCGTTGAGCATCCCAAATAGGTTGCGAAACCGATATTCCGGTTGTTCGCTTGCTTTCTTTCCTATTGCTTGCAGTGAGGTTTGCACTATTTCTCTCCGTTCCGGCATGTACGGTTGTGTTTGCCTTTGCAAACTGCGTATCCCTGTTAGCCCCTTCCCCTTCCGGGTACTATGAGCTAATCTGACTCCCGATTGTTTGCGGCTTCCCTACTTGTCGTTTCGGTCTGCCTTCCCACCTCAAGGAACTTTCGGGCCTCCCAAGTTCTTGTGCGTTTCTCTCAAAACATGCCACGCTTTTTGTTAACCCCGGCAGACCATCCGAGAACTCACCATTACGCTCTCTTTGTTTTGGCTTCCAGGTTGCTGAACCCGTTGCCGTCTGCTCTTGTACGGCTTTCACCGTCACTGAGATAACGAGGCTATATCAAGACTTCAGGAAGTGCGGTACTCCCTTGTGGCCTATCTTGTTCCCTGTGTACGCTTCAATGATGTCGTTCGGTCGCTGATGGCAGACATTTGTGTCCCTGTTTTCCCTGTCACTTTCAAGGTTCCAGGCTTGTTGAAGTCGCTGTCATCCCTTCTTCAACACCGAGATTTTCTCTATTGACGGTAACTTCTCTAACCGACTTAGCGGCCTCCTTCATCACTGCAACACTCGGTACGATTGGCTGGTTAGGCCTTGTTCGGCAGGGTCTTTCACCCCGCAAGAAACGCCAAGCTTCGCTTGGCGCACCAGCAATTCAAGTTATCAGCGGCGATGTGGCCGGGTTTATCTATCGTCAGCAGTCGGATGGTTCCGTGGTTTTGGCGAAACATGCCTTGCCCGATCCCGACCGTCAACCAACGGATGCCCAGGCGGAGCAGATGCAGAAGTTCAAGGAGGCCTCGGCGCGTTATCGCCGCCTGTTGGCCGATTCAGACACGGCGCAGGCCTATCAGCAGTTGTTGAGCGAACGTGGTTCAACGGGCCGCTTGCGGGCGCTGGTGATGGGTGACATTATGAAAGCGCCTAAGATCGACACGCTTGATCTGTCCAACTATCACGGCGAGCTGGGCGACACCATTCGCGTGGTGGCCGAGGACAGTGTGGGTGTTTCGCGCCTGAGTTTGAGCATTTCGGATGTAACCAGCGCCCAAGTGCTGGAAAGCGCCGAGATGCCCACCAACGGGCAGGTGAGCGGCATGGTGGAATGGCTTTACACAGCCACGCAGGCGGCGCAAGCGGGTCACGAGCTGCAAGTGCGCGTGACTGCTTACGATCTGGCCGGGAATGAGATTGAAGCCAGCGAAACGGCGTAGCCCTCGCGGTTTTTCTTGAACGCTGAAAGGTGGCAGTCATCTTTCGGGTGGCTGCCACCTGGATGGGCGGAGACGAATTTGGACATCGTTCTGAGCGGAGGGCGCCGTCTGTCATCGAAGGACGCTCGGTTCAGGATTTATGCAAGTGAACTATTGCAATATGTTTCGTAAACGGTCGCTTTCGAAGTACAATTAACGCAGGAGTGGATTCATTCATGAATCCACTCCAATCCAATCTGGGGATTTTGCTTATGAACCAACAACTTTCACTCAAGCCAGCTCACAAAGTCGTGCAGGATTTCTATAAAGAGATCGAGAACCTTGCGCAACTGAACCTGTTCCATGAGGGGGCGGTGTCTCCGGCGTTTGCGAATTTGCTTAAACGCTGCGCGAGCCAGTTTGGGTGGACGCTTTCAGAGCAGCATATGCCGAAGGGCGGGCCAAAAACCGGCCAAACCAGTTTACAATTTGATGGCGCTTTATTGGATGAGTTCAAATTGGTGCACGGGGTGTGGGAGGCGAAAGACACTCGGGACGATTTATCCGTCGAAGCGGCGAAGAAGTTCAAGGCGGGGTATCCGAAGGACAATATCCTGTTCCAAAGCCCGGAGCGGGCCATCCTTTATCAAAACGGACAGATGACCCTGGATGTCGACATCCGCAAGCCGGAGCAGTTGGTGGGGATTTTGGAGTTGTTTTTTGAGTATGAGCCGCCCGCTTATGAGCAGTGGAATGAGGCGGTGGAGGAGTTCAAGCTGCGCATCCATGAGTATGGGGAGAGCGCGCTGGCGATCATTGAGCAGGAGCGGCGCACGAATAAGCGTTTTGTGCAGGCTTTCAATGATTTTATGGAGGTGTGCCGGGCGGCGGTCAACCCGAATCTTTCGGCACAGGCGGTGGAGGAGATGCTGATCCAACACCTGTTGACGGAGCGTCTGTTCCGCAAAGTGTTCAATAACCCCGATTTTGTTCGGCGCAATGCGATTGCGAGCGAGATTGAGAAGGTGATTGAGGCGCTGACGTCGCAGTCGTTCAATATAACAACTTCTTGACCCTGCGCGGTATCCCTGCCGAGGCGTTTGAGTACCGGCTGGGCAACCGTTCCGCGCTGGATTGGGTCATTGATCAGTATCGCGTGACAACGGATCCACGCTCGAAGATAGTCAACGACCCGAACGATTCGGACGATCCGCAGTATATTGTGCGGCTGATCAAGAAAGTGGTCACGGTCAGCGTGGAGACAGTGATGATTGTTAAGAGCTTGTAAGTCACCAAGTCAGTCAGCCGATCAGAAATCGGCGATACTCGGCTCAAGGTTTCGCTTTCCTGATTTACCAAAACCCCAACATAGCTTATAATTTCGCCGCTGTACGCACCGAAAATACCCGCGCCGCGGGGACATGCTGGAATTGGCAGACAGGCATGACTTAGGATCATGTGCCGCGAGGCGTGAGGGTTCAAGTCCCTCTGTCCCCACTCACACAGACAAATTACAAGGAAGGATGTTCAAATTGAAAATAGAAACCCAACCCCGCGATGATCACCAGATGACCATGATTGTCGAGATTGAAGCCGAAAAAATGGAAAGTGCTCGCCGTCGCGCCGCGCGCCGGATTGCCGAGAAAGTAAAAGTTCCCGGTTTCCGCCCCGGCAAAGCGCCCTTCGATGTCATCCGCCGCATGTATGGCGATGGTGTCATCAACGAAGAAGCCATCGAACTCCTGGTGGATGAAGTCTACCCGGAAGCGTTGAAGGAAGCCAATATCGAACCCGCCGCCGCCGGGCAGATTGAAAAAATTGAGAGCATCGACCCTCCCAAATTCATCTTTACCATACCGCTGCTGCCCACTGTCGATTTGGGCGATTATAAGTCCGCGCGGCTGGCGTATGAATTCGTCGCCCCCGGCGAAGCCCAACTCGAAGAAGAGATCGGCAACCTGCGCCGCATGTACGCCACCACCGAGACGGTGGAACGCGCCGTCCTGGCTGAAGACTATGTGCTGCTGGATGTGACCGGGCGCAAAGCCGGCGCTGATGCTGACGCAGAACCCCTGGTGGAGCGCAAAGGCTTTGCCATCGTGGCGCGCGCCCTGCCAAAGGACACCGAATGGCCCTTCCCCGGTTTTGCCGCCAATTTGATCGGCATCAACCCCGGCGAGAGCAAGGAATTTTCTTATCAATATGCGGCTGACTTCCACCAGGAAGACCTGGCCGGGCAGAATGTCAATTTCGAAGTGACCGTCAAAACAGTGCGCGGCGTCAACATGCCGGAACTGGATGATGAGTTTGCCAGCAGGATCGGTCTCGGTAACACCGTCGAAGCGCTGCGCGAGCGCATGCGCGAGAACGTCGAAACCCAGGCGCGCAACGAATACGAAGATGAGTATTACGAAAAACTGATGAACCAGATCAAGGCCGGTGCGACCATCAAATACCCGCCGCAGGTGCTGGAACATGAAGTCGAACACGTCCTGGAAGACATCGCCCATCGCCTGAAGGGTCAGGGCGTCGAAAACATGGAAAGCTACTTCAAGATGGTCGACACCACGCAGGAGAAATTCATCGAGGATCAGGCCCGTCCCACCGCCATTTTGCGCCTCGAACGCGGCCTGGTGATGGACGAACTGGCGCGCGTCGAAAATATCCAGATCGACAACGATACCCTTGAAGCTGAATTCAACAACGCCTGGGCCAACCTGGCCGCGACGGATGAAGAATTCGCCAAGCGCACCAAGGGCGGCACTAAGGCCTCGCGTGAAATCGTCGATGCCGTGGCGATGGATGCGGCCAATCGTGTGGTGACCCGCCGCGTGCTCGAACGCATCAAGGCGATTGCCACCGGCGAAGCTGTCGATGAAGTCGTCGAGGCGGCTGTCGAGGAAAAGCCCAAGGCCAAAAAAGCCAAAAAAGCCGCGCCCGAGGCAGAGGCCGCAGCTGCGGCGGATGCTCCAGTCGCAGAAAAACCCGCCAAAAAGAAAGCCGCCAAAAAAGCCGAATAAGTATCATAGGGGCAGGTCTGAGACCTGCCCCTATGATTTTCCGGTAAACTTTTAACACAATTCCAATAAAAACAGGTAATCATAAACTCATTATCAGGAGTAACGTATGAAACC
>CAILYI010000127.1 GCA_903838415.1 uncultured Anaerolineae bacterium
CCGTATCCATCTGACGTCCCTGGATCTTCCCGCTTTTGAACCACCGGAAGGCGGTGCGATAGGAGACACCTACGCGGCGAGCATAAACGCTAAGTTTCATGTCGATATCTCAAAACGTAAGTGCTAAATTGTCAATGTTTGTGCATGAACCGAATAATTGAATTCGATACCGCTAATGGATGAGTGCCTTAACTTCTTCCAGAAATTCGTCACTCATGAAGTCACCTTTTTGCAGCAAGGCCTGAATCTGCCCTTGCAAACGGCTTTTTTCTTCAGAAGTGAGCTCTTTCGCAGTTGAAACAATGACCGGAATCTGGGCCGTGTCGGAATTTGAACGGAGTGCATCGAGCACGGCGAATCCGTCCATTTCTGGCATCATCAGGTCAAGGATGAGCAGGTCGGGGTGTTCGCGCTGCACGAGTTCAAGCCCGTCCATGCCGTTGCTGGCTTCAAAAATGGTGAAATCTCCCTGCGACTGCAGAATTCGACGCACCAAGCGGCGGGCATCGGCGGTATCGTCGATAATCGCCACGCGCGGAAAACGATCCGGGGCGACTCGATTCAAGGCAGCCAGCAAGCCTTCTTCTTCCTGGGCGGGTTTTTGATCCTGCGGCAAGACAACGTCACGCGTCCAGCCGTTGCCGAGCACAAGCGGCTCGGCCGGCATGGTATGACCGGTGCAATTGACGACCACGACGTCGGTTGGCTTGATTATCCCCGCGTGGATGAGCTTGAAAAGACCGGCAAAGGCTGCTGCTGCAGCCGGTTCGCTGGAAATCCCTTCCATTTTTGCCAGTACGTGCATGGCGCGAAAGGCTTCTTCATCGGTCACACTTTCAAAAAGGCCTCCGTCATTCTGCATTTGCTTTCGCAGAAACTGATAGGAGCGACCGGGAGTGCCGGTGGCCAGTGTCTCGATGTGGGTTTTGGGGTTTTTGACAGGGGCGGCTTCTTCCAAATTTAGCTTCCAGGCCTGCACCATTGGTGCGCAGCCTTCCGCCTGGATGGCGATCATGCCGGGAACTTTATCAATTATTCCCATTTGTTTCATTTCGCGGAATCCCTTGGCCACGCCGATCACGCCCAATCCGCCGCTGATTGCCTGGATATACCAATCCGGGGTACGCCAGCGAAGTTGACCTGGTAGCGTTCCTTCACGCGGGCCTAGTTCTTCGGTCAATTGTTCGGCGATTTCGTAGGCGATGGTTTTCATGCCTTCCACGGCGGTGACGGCGCGCGCGCCTGTATCGTGAAACAGCCCGCGCTTTTCAGCAAATTCAGCTGCAATTTGCTTGACCTGATCATACGATCCGGTCACTTTGATCACCTGGCTGCCGTAGAGCGCGATTTCGCGCATCTTGACCTCCGGCACCAGACTGGTGACAAAAGCCCATAACTTGATTCCGGCCCGGGCGGCGTAAGCGGAGTTGGCGATTGCCACGTTTCCCGTTGAGGCGGCTACCATTTCGGTCAGCCCGGCTTCTTTTATTGTGGAAATGGTCAGCGCGGCCTGGCGGTCTTTGAAAGAGGCGGTTGGACCCTGGCGCTCATCCTTGATATAGATGTTCATATTTCCGAGCATCATGCCCATGTTCACTGCGCGGATCAGCGGCGTGCCGCCTTCGCCCATGAATAACTCCGGGATGGGATTCTTGATTGGCAGAACTTCGCGGTAGCGCCACAAATTAAAGCGGCGCCTGGGTAATTCTTGCGCCAGCGCCCGGGCTGCTTGCTCAAAATCATAGACCACTTCGCGCCATTGACTGTTGCATTGGGGGCAATTGTTGGAAAGCGGATGGTAGACAACTTCATGCCCGCAATCTGTGCAGCGAATGATAAAGGACATACTTTCTCCGATTAGCGCGATTCCAGGCGTTTTAGCGCGATTTCGAGCGTTTTGAAAAGATCTTCTTCTTTGAGCGCTGCTTTTTGGAGCAGATGTTGGCCGAAGTTTTCGAGTTGTGTTTTTTGTTCCGGATCCAAATCCATGCCGCTGACAACCATCACCGGCAGGTTGCATAGGTCAGACGAATTCCGCAGCCGTTCAAGGATGGCAAACCCGTTCAATCCGGGCATGAACAAGTCCAGGATGACGGCGTGGGGTTTTTGGGTGGTCAGAATCTCCCAACCTTTTTCTCCGCCCTCGGCCAGAATTGGATGAAATTTGCCGTGCTCCGACAGGATGATTTCCATCAAGCGCAGATCTTCGGGCGAGTCGTCGATGATGAGCACATCTTTGATGTCGCCCCCGCCATTCAGGCGATTAAGCGCCAGAATCAGGTCATCTTCCATGACAGGTTTGACGAGATAATCTGCCGCGCCGAGGCTGAAGCCTTTTTCCTCTTCTTCCACGATGCTGCACAGAATGACCGGGATATTCCGGGTTTCGGGGTCGCTCTTCAGCTGCTCCAAAATCGCCCAGCCGTCCATTTCCGGCATCATGACATCGAGCGTAATGGCATAAGGCTTGATGCGTCTGGCCATATCCCGGGCTGTGACGGGGTTGGATGCCGAGACCACCTCGAAACCTTGCGGTTGCAAATAGCGCTTGTACAGGTTGATGATCTGTGGATCGTCATCCACGCACAGAATGGTGCGATTATTATTATCTATCTGCACCGGACGGGGTTGCTGGAAAATCGGCAGCGTGAAATAGAAGGTGCTGCCCTGTCCGATCTCGCTGTTTACGCCGATTTCTCCGCCGTGCATGTCGATCAGTTTTCGGCAAATGGATAGCCCCAGGCCTGTGCCGCCGGTTTTCCGTGTGGGAGAAGCATCCACTTGCGAGAAAGCCAGGAATAATTTCGCCTGATCCTCGAGCTTAATGCCAGAGCCCGTATCATTTACGCTGACCAGCAGTTCCTGCCTGTCATTTGCGCCCAATTGGATTTTGGCGGATACCGTTATAAAGCCCGTCTCAGTAAATTTGGTCGCGTTTGAAATCAGGTTAAGCAGCACCTGCCGTATCCGGATTGAATCGGCGCGTACCGTGGGCAGGTCGGGTTCAAGTTCCAATTTAAATTCGATCGGTTTATCTTTAACCAAGCCCGCCGTCGTTGCAAGCACGCTGTTGATGATATCGGCAATGTTAAGTTCTTCCACGGAAAGTTCCATCTTTCCGGCGTCGATCTTCGATAGGTCGAGAATATCGTTAATCAAGCCCAGCAAGTGCTGCCCTGAATTGTAAATAGCGCTTAAATCCTGCTGCTGTGGCTCGCTGATTGGGCCGTCGATACCTTTGAGAATTACTCGCGAAAAGCCGATGATTGAATTCAGCGGGGTGCGTAGCTCATGGGACATATTCGCCAGGAATTGACTCTTCAGGCGGTCGACTTCGCGCATTTCGGCCACAGCTTTTTGAGCCAAATCGTAGGAATTGGCATTGTCAAACGCCACGGCGATCTGGTCTGCCAGCGTTTCGAGCACTGCCACATCTTCCGCGTGGAATGAATCAACTTCCTTGGCGTGGATATCCAGCGCTCCAATCATACGCGAACCTATTTTTAACGGAATTCCCAATTCGGCGCGGGTTTCAGCCAGCAACGGATTCTGTCGTTGGGCGGGCTCCAGCAGCGTATTATTAACAATTACGGTATTCCCATTAGCGGTCACATTCCCAATGAGCGATTTTGATCCAACTGCCAGGGAATGTTTGATGGCCTTCATTTCCCGGCCCACTTTCCCGGTGCCCTCGCGTAAAACAGCATTAAATCCAGATTCGTCGATCGTGTAGATCGATACAAAGTAATAGCCAAAGCGTGACCGGATTAAATCAACCGTGCGGTTGAGTAATATATCCAGATCCAAAGTGGAAGTTACCAGGCGGCTGACTTCGGCGGCGGTGGCCAGGTATTCATTTTGCCGCCTCAGTATTTCCTCGTTACGCTGAAGCGCCTCTTCGGCTTTTTTGCTCTCAGTCACATCGCGCGCCACCCAGAACACTTCGTTTTCATTAATCCTGGAAAGGCTGGCATCGAACCAGACGGTCTGCTCGTTAATAACCAGTGGATATTGGAGTCTGACCGTTTCGCCAGTTTCGAGGGCCTGATGAATTGCGTTTCGAAAAGGCCGCGATGTATTTTCCGGCAAAATTTCATCCATTCGCCGCCCCAGCAGATCATCAGCCGGGCGAAAGAGTAAGGATGGATTGGTCGGTGCAATGCGCTTATAGCGGGTATCTTTGTCAATGACCATGATCACATCGGACATGGCTGAAAACAGGCTGCGGAGATCCGCTTCAGACTGTTCAGTTTGCTGAAATAAGCGCGCATTTTGGATGGCGGCTGAAATTTGATTGGAAATATTCTCGAGCAGCGCCACATCTTCTTGGGAATAGGCTGAAAATCCAAGACTTTGAACGGAAAGACAGCCGATCGTCTTTTGCCCCAGCTTTAATGGAATGTACAGCAAGGAACCGGATGCCTGGGAATCCTTTCCGGCAGCTTGCCGATCTTCTTTCGGAATGTCTGTTTCAAGCGGGACGGGAAAAACCTGAAAAGTTTTCCCGGTCAGGATGGTTTTACCGGTGTAATTGTCGTAGTCAATCGCGGAAGCGGGCTTGGCTGAATAGTTGCCCTGGTCGATAGCCAGGGGAAATTCCACCATGCCGGTTTTTTCATTGTGGAGCCCCACCCAAAAAGCATCGACCGGCATCAGGTTTCGAATTTCCTGATACGCGGCATCCAGCACTTGCTTTAGCTCGATTTGCTCCGACACGGCCCGGACGATATTATTCAGCGTGGATAATTCACTGGAGCGTTTCCTGGTTTCCTCAAAAAGGCGGGCATTCTGCATTCCCGAACCGATTTGGGTTGCCAGCGTGCTCATAATGGACAGATCAGCCTCGCTAAAAAAGTCCACCTGATCCGACTGAACATTGAAGACACCCAATAAGCGATCACCTGAAAGGATGGGGATTGACATGGCTGACATGACGTCCGGCAGCATTGGGTTTGCCTGCCAGTCCGGGTCGGCGTGTACGTTATTCGCAACGACCGGTTTTCTTTCCCGGGCGACTTTTGCGATGCTCGAATCGCTGGTAATTATGTCGATTTCATTTTCTCCGTGCGCCCCTTCGTGCAGGCCGCTCTCTCTCCAGCCGCAAGCTATCACGCTCAATATCCGGCCACTTTTATCCGGCAAAAAAACATGGGCATGGTAAAGCCCAAAACGTTGTTGAGTCAACCGAACGGCAGTTTCGAGGAGCATCTGCAAATCCAGAATGGAGGAAATGCTCGTTGCGATTTCGGCAACCGCGCTCATTTGCTGGGCGGATTTTTGCGTTTCACCAAATAAATGCGCATTCCGCAAAGCCAACCCGAGTTGATCGGTAATTTGCCGGACAAGTGCCTGGTCATCTTCATTCCACTTTTGCGGCGCTTCTTTTTCAAGCTGGATTAATTTCCAATCTTCGCCCGAAGGAAAGGGAACGGACATGTAAGTAGAAGTGGACCCCGGACCGGCCTCCGCCACAGTGACATTGGATGGTTTTCCCAGGCTGGTAGGGGAGAGCGATCCCGTTCCCCTCGATTTCCTGACCGGGGCGGCGGGTGACGCGAAATCGGGAGCGGTCTGCTCCTTTTTATTTGCCGCGTCAGCTTCTTTTTGTTCGGTTTCTCGAATCGCGGAAAATAATTTGTCGAGGCGGTTGTGGATTTTTTTATTGCTGGACATAATCCATCAACTCCTGTGCCAGGAAGCGATACTGATGCGAGCCCCGGCTGTTGGGGCGATACTGAGTGATGGGAACACCGATGATTGGGCTTTCCCGCAGGCGGGTATCCACTTCAATGACGGTATCAAAGAGTCCAATGCCGAAAGTTTGCTGTAATTGCTCCCTGATCGTGCGGTGTGTGCGATTGCGTTGATCCAACAGCGTAATCAGGATGCGATAAGCCAGGCTGGGATTGGTTTCTTTGCGGATGCGTCGGATGAGAGTCATCATGTTGCGCAGCGCATAAGCTGAAAAATATTCCGCCTGCGTTGGAATGATGAGCAAATCTGCCGCTGTCAGCGCGTTGATGGTAAGCGCGCCCATTGAAGGCGGACAATCCAGGATGATGAAATCATAGCCAAGTTTCTTTTCCAGGAAAGCATTTTTTAGGATTTGCGTATGGTTCGAGCGAACGCGTAAGAGATGTTCCGCCTCGGCAATGCGCGGATTCGAAGGGATAATGTCCATGCGGACCGTATAGGTTTTGCGGATGGCCTCCGAAACACTTAATTCATTCAGCAGAATATCGCCGCTGTGGTTTTTCGTTTCTGCTGGCTCGATGCCGTTTGCCAGCGTGAGATTACCCTGCGGATCCAGATCTACCAGCAGGATATTCTTGCCGGTTTCTGCGAGCGCTGCGCCCAACGAATAAGAGGTGGTCGTTTTTGCGACCCCGCCTTTTTCATTTGAAATTGCAATCACATAAGCCATCGGCTAATCCTTCTCCTGGCTTTGTGGAGGCGCATAATCGGCAACATGCGCCTCCTTGACGTTCAAGGCTTGTTTGAGTTCATTCAAGGCAATCTGGATCATTTCGTTTGGATCATTTGTGGAGCGGATTTTCGAGGTGATGTCGGAGACGGTGCGCTCACGTTCAGCGCGTTTCTGCGCTTCCATGTAAAGACGCGCATTTTCCAGGGCAAACGAAAGTCGTTCCACGATGGATTGATAGGGGCGAATTTCCGCTTCGCTCCACGGATGAGTCCGCCCGGGCTGGCGAATGTTGAGTGACCCCAAGATTTGTCCGCGGAGTTTGATCGGTATCGGCAGCACTTCGTTGCTCGGTGTGGCCATTTGTGGCATTTCTTCGACATTTACTGGCTCAATTTTCCCATTTGAATAGCGATAGCCGTTTATGGTATTTTGACGGCCAATTTCGCGCCAACCTGCTTTTGCCGATTGGATATAATTATTTTGCGCTTCAACGAGGGCGGCCTGTGTTTCTCCGAAAAGTCGCGCATTCTGAACGGCGATACTGATTTGGTTCGAAAGCAGGCTTAGGATTTTAATATCTTCATCGGAAAACGCGGTTGTTTGGCTGCTGTGGATATCCAATAATCCGATTATTTTATCGCTGGCCATCAGAGGGAAGGTCAATTCCGCGCGAGTTTCGGGGAAATCGGGGTTGGTGAAAAATCTGGCTGTTTCGCCTGCGTTCATGGTAATGCGCGGCAACCCCGAGTCAATCACGGATCTGATAATTTCATTCGCGCTGATGCTTATTCGAGGATTTTTGTCCAGCAAATGCTTGCCATCCTGGCTGTCAGTTGCCAGCCAGAGCACATGTTCCTGATCGGCATCGAGCAGAGAAATCCCAACATGAGCATAATCAAATGCTGCGCGGACACGCCCGGCAATCTCTTGGAGTAAATCTTCGAGGTTTTTGATAGGCGAAACCGAGAGATTGATCTCTGAAATCGTTTGCAGCCTGGCAGCGCGCGCTATCAGGGTCTCATTCGCCAGCTTTAGATTAGCTGTGCGGTCATTGACCTGATTTTCCAGTTCCACAGCCAGGGCATTGAGTTCCAGCTTCAGGTTGTCAATTTCCAACTTGTTTGCCTTCGATTGGCGGATAGTCTCGTTAAGATTGTGCCATGCGAGCGTCACGAGTGTGACTGATGAAAAAATTATGGTGATTTGGGTAACCCAACTGCTGGCAGCGGCATCCTTCAGCATATTTCCTGCCCCGGATAATCCCAGGTTTTGCAGGCTAATCAAGACGAGGCTTGCAAAAACTCCCAGGATTGCCGCGCCAATCACAGCTTGTAGTTCCAACAATAAGCCCGCCGTCAGCGAGATGGTAATCAGCGCTGCGTTCTCGGGGGCAAAAACACCGCCAGAAAAAGCGGATACGCTGACCATTCCTAAAAATATGACGGTTACCACCACGTAGCGGATTGGTTTTACCTGGCCCCGATGTGTTGAATAAACAAGCAAAAGATATAAAAGGACAAGCATTCCGAGCACAATAAGCGAAGAAATCTTACCATCCGTTGCAAAAGTGCCGAAGGCCACGCAAACAAAGATGGCGATGCCGGCCCAAAGGCTGATGTTCAAAGCCCGGGTCGCATATTTCTTTTCAGCAGCATTTTCAATTTCAGATGGCGAAAGTATTCTTTTAATGATTTCGAACATGTCTACCTTTTCTTTGGCGCCTTCAACATGCCTTGAAGTTGTCTACTTCTCGTTTTGCTTAATTTGGACAGTTACTTCAGCATCTGGCAGCATTCGGCCGATTTCCTGAACCGTAGTGCGCAGAATATTATCGAGATTTACGGAGGTCGTGATGCGATTGGATATTTCGCTGATGGCCCGTTCCCTTTGCGCCATCTTTTGCGTTTGGGTGTACAAACGTGCATTCTCCAGCGCAGTTGACAGGCGCGCGGCTGTTTCTTCGACCAGGCTGATGGTGTCAGGTGGGATGGTTTCGCTGTTAAATTGGATCGACAGCACCCCAATTAACTGGTCGCGTAATTTGAGCGGAACGGCCAGGATTGCGCCGCCGGGTTCTTTTCCGCTTCGACCGGGAAGTACTACTGATAGGCCTTTATTAATGGCTTCGCGGTTTTCAGCTGGGATGTTTTCAATTGGCGTGACTCGTATCCCATCAAATTTATAGCCTTTTTGGGTTTCTACATCCTGACTGAAAGTTTGCCAGTTTGTCAGGGTGAGATGTTGGTAGGCGCTTTCCAATTGGCGCAAGTTATCTTCCTGTTCCTGGGCTAATTGAACGCGCTGAATGGCCAGGGCAAGTTGGTCAGCTACAATTTGCAAAACGGCGATGTCATCATGATAAAAAGCTTCGGGCTTGTCGCTTTGAACATCCAAAACGCCAATCAACGTGTTGCCCGTCTTCAAGGGCAGCGCGACTTCAGAGCGGGTATGGGGCAGTAGCGGATTGTCGAAATACGTTGTATCTTGATTGGTATCCAGCGCAATTCTCGATAACCCGGTGGCCGCAACGTTGCCCACTATACCAACCTGACCGATTCTCAGCTTGTGGCGACGCGCCAGCATCTCAAGTCCGGCTTCGGTGGGGGATGCCCGCAAGATGGCATATTCTTTTTGCTCATCGAGCAGGAAGATGCCGATATGATAAAAACCAAACTTGTCGAGCACTAATTGAGCCGCCTGGTTAAGCAAATCTTCCAGACTTTGTGTATTGGTGGCAACGCGTGCTACTTCTGCCGCAACGGTCAAATAAGTTGCCTGCTTTCTCAGCGCTTGCGTGCGGTCCTCAACTTTCTGCTCAAGGGTTTTCACCAGCGATTGCATTTCTCCCGCCAAGGTGTTGAAACTTGCGGCCAGGGCGCCAATTTCGTCCTGCCGTTCGACGCGGATGCGGGTGGAAAGTTCGCCATTGGCTAGATTTGTTGCTTTTTCTGCCAATTCAACGAGTGGCAGGCTGATTGAGCGTGAAGTAATCAGCACAATGAAGAAAGTGAACAACAAAGTGAATGCACCGATCGCCGCTTCGGTCGCCAGGATATTTATCGCTTTTTGCGTGATTTCTTTTTGCTCAACTTCTGCGATTAAAACCGCCTTTAAGGCAGGCATTCTTAGATAACTTCCCAAAACTGGCCTTCCCATGTAATTATCCCAGATGCCACTTCCTTGATCGCTGCGCAGCAAGAGGGCCTGTTCGGCTGGGCGGGTCTTGAATGTGACCGGATTTTGGCGGGTAATGGTAATCGGCTTCATATTTCCACCGACCAGCCCAACCAGATAGGTCTCGGCAGTATTGCCGATGGCCGTTTTTGCCATCAGAATCTGTTTAATGGGATCAAAATTAGTCCTGGCGACGAGTGCTCCTCGCAGGATGCCATCGGTTTTAATGGGCTTTGCCAGCAGGATCGAAGCTTCGTCAAACCCGGCAGGGAAGTTGTATTCCACAGCGTGATTGATGTCGTGCGTTACATTTTGAAAAAAGTTGAAGTTGGAGAAGTTGAGGCCTTCATTGGCCTGATTTGTTGAAATAATCGCTTTCCCTGCGCCATCCAAAAGCAGAATTTCCTGGTATTTTGAATTCTGCGCCTGTTCTTTCAACAGATTTGCGCGGACAAAATCATAATATTCCTGATACAAGGGACTATCCGGCTTGTTGAATAAGAGATAGAGAATCTGCTGTTCAATGACTGCGTCGCCCAAGGTGAGATTCGCGTCACGGTCCAGGTTGGCAAGCGCCGCTTCCACCTGGGTTGTCCGAAAACTGGAGGTCGCATCCAACTCGCGTAGCGCCTTTTGATTGTCAAAATAAATACTGGTGAGCGCTGCGATAATCAATATTGCGACGGATGACAACAAAGCGACAAAAGTAAAGGTGGTGACGAGGCGTGTTGAAATGGTGCGAAAGTTAATCCTACTATTGATTAAAACCAGCACCACCATGGCGGTTATGATCATCATATAGATGGTCAAAGCTGTCACCTGGGTCAGGCTTCCGGCGATCACCATGCGCTTGAAAGGGATTAATTGATCAGCGAAGAAGACAATGGCTGCCAGGACAAGGCTGAAAATACCGCTAAAGATTCGGAAATTTCGCTGAAGTCCGCGCTGAGTGGCAAAAACAATGCCTGGGCTAACCGCCAGCGCAAGTGGAAACCACACAATATCCTGCCATACCAGCACTTGAGCTGCGGATGCCAGTCCGTTTATCAGTAGTAAATAAACGGCCACTGTATTAAATTTTCCACTTCGCATCAAAGGGAAAAGTGGCAGATGTAAAGAACTGGAAAGCAGCGAGGTAAAGGTAACGATCAGAAGGCGCGAATCATTTTGATCGAGCAGGCCGGCCAATCCAAGCGAGTAGAGCACCACGAAACCAAGCGCATTGAATACCAACATGACCGGGATATACGTCAGTGCAGCTTGCAGCGTTCGATACGCTTCGCGCTGATCGGGTAGTAAATCCGGTTGGTAGTGAATAAGGTCAAAAAAACGAGCTGGCGTCATGTTTTCCATGGATTATTGATTACTCGGCACTTTTGTTTTCGTCGCTCGGGCTGATGAATATTGACACATCAGACACTTGTGGTAGGCGGTGCAGTTCGCGGACCGCACTTTGCAGCAATGTGTCAATATCCAGCGAATGGCTAAATCGGTTCGAAAAATCACTCACTGCTTCTTCGCGCATTGCCCGGCGTTGTGATTCTTCCAGCACGCGCGCATTGTCGATCGCCAGAACTGTCTGCATGGCAATCCGCTCAATCATTTCTTTCTCTGCTTCGGACCAGGCGGTTTCACTCGCTTTGCGCTTCAGAACAATTTTCCCGATCTGATTGCCTCGCAAATTAAGCTCGACCTTAATCGTTTTTTCAGAAGTCGCAATCGCCGGAGCGTCTTGATGATGATAAATTGGCGAAATTCCCAGTGATGTGTACGTGAATCCCTGGGTTTTGCCGCTCAAACGGTTTTTCCAGGCGGTGGCTGCCGCCTGGGTTGTGCCCATCTCCAGGTCCTGGATGGCCGAGCGGCTTTCTTCAAGCTGGCGCACATTTTCAATGGTGAGCGCGATTTGATCGGTCATGGACTGCAGGATATAGACAACATCGGGAGGAAAGGCGCTGTGTTCGGTAGATTGAATATCCAGGACGCCGATGAGTCGACTTTGCGCGATGAGCGGGAGCGCCACCTGAGAATGAGTATCGGGAAAATCGGGATTATTGAACAGTACCGCATCGACGCCTACATCCTGGGCGATGCGCGGGCGTTTTTGGTCAGCGGCGAATCCTATGACGCTCTGGCGATCAATTGCCAGCTTGTGCCCATAGATTAGCATGCGTTTGCCGCGTTCTGACGAAGTCGTCGTCAGTGTCAGAACCTGTCCGGCGGCATCGGCAAGAAATATACCGCCGTGGTAATAGCCAAAGCGCGTGGTAATTTGCTGCGTCACGTAATCCAATAAGTGTTCTAAATCATAAAACTCGGCAGCGTTGCGCGTGACAAACAACGCGGATTCAAGTTGGGCCATGCGATGATTTAAATCACTGGTGCGCTCTTCCACCATTTCCTGCGCGCTGACGCTTTCTTTTGCTCGCAGTTCTCGGGCATTTTCTATGGCATTCAACGCCTCTGATGCTTCTTTTTTGGCTAGGTTAAGAGCTACAACGATCAGGATGGAAATAATGAGCAGAGGGCTGATTCCAGAAACCCAATCGATCCAATTACCGGGTTGACCATTTCTACTGTCGATGAGCTGCAACTGGTGGGTGATCGACAGCCATCCGACCACTCCGATGGAAATGAAACTGACCAGCTCCGCCACGATTCCCACACTTAATGGAAATAACAGAACTGACATGATGATGAAAGTCAACAGGATGATTTGCGCATCGCCCCAGATGCCGGTTTTTAGTAAACTACTTATCCCAAATCCATAAATGATCAGGATTAGCGCTGCAGCTTTGAACCTGTAAGGGAGTTTGCTGAAGGTGACTGCTAATAAAATGACATATGCGCCAAGATAAGCCCCTTGTAATAGGAAACTTGTATTGCCGGCTAGCGAAGTAATCAGCCCTGGCAGTGCCAGCAGGCAGCCGCCATAAAAAACGAAACGCAGAAATTGTTCCTGGCGCTGCTGGAATGATAAAGGGAGATCCTTTTGCATATTGCCGCTGTTGGACATGGCTTATTCTTCCACTTTGAGTTCAATGGTCGCTTCTGAAACTTCCAGCGCGCGCCCAAGTTCGCGGACGGCGGTTTGAAGGATGCCGTCGATGGAATTTGCTGCCCATATTTTTTGAATGATCGAAGCCGCCAGGCGCTCTCTCAGGGCGGATTGCTGACTCTCTTCGATCAGGCGCGCGTTTTCCAGCGAGATAGCCACCTGCGTGGCGATTGCTTCCACCCAAACCTGATCTTCCTGGCTCCATTCTCCTTCGGTTTCCAGCAAGATATGACCGATGTTTTCATCGCGCAAGTTTAATCTAACCGCAACTTCTTTAGTTTCAGCATCCGGTAGGCTGAATGCTGAATGAGTGGTATGTTCGAGCGATCCGGTTTTTAGTTTTTCTGACCAGGCCGAAACAATATTTTGACGGTTTGCCTGGCGCAATTCATCGAGCGCCAGTTCCATTTCTTTGAAAAGACGCGCGTTTTCGATGGCAATCGCCACCTGGTTGGCCATACTTTGGAGCGTGGAAATGTCGTCCTGTCTGAAATCAGCGCCACGGGTTGATTGCACATCCAATGCGCCGATGACTCGATCTCCCATCAGCAGCGGAATCGCAATCTCTGAGCGGGTATTCGGCAAAAGCGGATTGACAAAGCGAACCGGGGCATCACCAACATCCAACGCGACTTGTGCTTCGTGTGAGGTGATTGCTGCGCCGACCATGCTGGTATTGGAAATTTGCAAACGATGATGGCGAGTTTTTAAGATGGCTCCAGCAGAACCGGTCGCATCTTTGAGTTCCGCCCAGCGGCCATTTTCGGAGACTAGGAAAATCGCCGCATAATAGTAGTCAAAAGACTGGGTAATCAGCTCCACCACGCGCGCGATGACAGTGTCGGGGTCTAAGATGGTGCTGGCAATTCGCCCCACCTCGGTGGAAACGCGGAGTTGCTCAGAACGCTCGCCAACTCGCTTTTCCAGGGATTGTTGTAACGTATCGAGCCGGGCAATCATATGGTTGAAATAAATCGCCAGTTCCCCGATTTCGTCCGTTGCCAGGACTTTGGCGCGTTGCGATAAATCCCCTTTTTCAACTTTGATGAAGGTTTGGATGAGAGAGTCAATTGGGTAAGTGAAAGAACGGGAGAGCATCAATGTGATGCCGAAACTGATCAATATCGCCAGCAAGCTGGCGTAAATGAGCTGGACGCGCAGGTCGATGAGAACATCAGAAGGATTGATGGTGCCGGAAATAGCCCTGGTGGTTTGGTGATAGCCAATTGGCGCAATAATTAAGGCTGCAATGATAATCAAGGCGACCCCGATGAACATGAATTTCACCAGGATATAAGAATTGGAAGATCCCTTTAGTTGATTTTCAAACCTTTTCGGGAGCAAAATTTCGCGTGCCGGAATCAGCAAATTATCAAGCAGGAGAATTGCCAGCACCACCACAGAGACAG
The DNA here is from genome assembly GCA_903838415.1 of uncultured Anaerolineae bacterium. Taxonomy (GTDB): domain Bacteria; phylum Chloroflexota; class Anaerolineae; order Anaerolineales; family Villigracilaceae; genus UBA5195. The sequence goes on from CAILYI010000127.1 coordinate 14,069, forward strand.
CTGGAACCAGCCCCCCAAACAAGGAATAAATTACTTGGTCGGGCGAAATTTTGAGGACATAATACTGAAATGCGACCACTGGCGCAACATCAATAAACATAATGATGAATAGAGACACAATTCCATACCGCCAGGACAGGGATGCCATTTCCTGCCAGGCGCGGTGTTCATCTTCCGTGTCACTGTCTAATTGGCCAGTCTTGGCCCAAATTTCCAGCCGCTCGCTGGCCTTGCGGGTGATAAAAAAGATATAGATCAGAATGGCGACATAGCCGCAGAAAATCGTGCTGAAAGTTGCCAGCGCGGACGAGTAGAGCTGGTCAAACGTCAGCGCGGCGTTTGTCTGGATGATGAAGGCGCCAATCAGGGCGCTGGGGAAAAAAGGCAGCTGTGCTATGGCAACTATTACGAGAATATAAAAGCGGCCCGTTTTCTTTGCCAGACGGGTCAGGGCAGGTATTCGCTCCTGGACAGGTTTATCTACATTCATAACATCATGCTCGCTTTATTCCCCGGTTGCACTGGACTCTGACAGTGTCGAATGAGGGCTTTTCAGGCTGATCTCGATCTGCGTTTTACGAGTGCTCAAGGCCTTATTCAGTTCTTCAGTTGTAATGGACAGGATTTTTTCAGGATTTGTTGTATGCCGGATTTTGTTGGTGATCTCATAAAGTAGATGTTCGCGCTCAACCTGCCGCCGGAACTGATCCAGCAGGCGCGAGTGCGCGATAATCGCCGCCAGGCTGCCAGCCAGAGTTCCGAGCATTTCCTCGTCGTTTTCTGTATAGGCGTTTAATCGGGTACTTTCGACGTTCAAAACGCCCAGCACTTCATTGCGGTAGATCAGCGGGATGGCAAGTTCGGAACGGATTTTTGGATTGACAACGATATAGCGTGAGTCCTTGGCAACGTCGCCAAGTCTCAGGGACAGGCGGCGCGCCGCAACCCAGCCGGTAACGCCCACTCCAAACGGAATTTTTAATCGCGCTGAATCTTCGTTAGGATACCCAATCGATGACTTCACCTCGAGCATTTTCTGCTCTTTATCGGCCATCATGATCGAAATTTGATCGCCGCCCAACGTCACTTGCAAACCCTGTACCGCACTGTTTAAGGCTTCCTCAATCGTGGTGGATGAGGCCGCTGCGGTGGTGACGTGGTGCAACAAACGATGCTGCGTTAATCGTTCCTGGGCTTCGGCGAATAATTCTGAATTCACGATTGCAATCGCCAGTTGGTCAGCCAGGATTTGCAGAATTCGCACGTTTTCATCCGTGAACATGTACGCGCGCTGAGATTGAACGTCCAACACGCCCAGGATGCGTTCGCCAACCTTCAGCGGCAGGCAGGCTTCGGCCTTTGATTCTGAAAGAAAGGGATTGGTTACATAAGTGGAATCTTTGGCAATCTCATTGATAACCAGCAATTCTTTTTCCTGTGACACAAAACCAATCACGGACTTTGACCCCACAGCCAGCTTAAATCCCACTCGTTTCATCTGAGTTCCAGCTTCGCCGGTTGCTTCGCGGATGATTACATTTTCTCCGGCAGTATCTACCAGAAATACGGCGGCATGGTAAAAGTCGAAGCGTTCATGAACCAGGTTGACTGCCTGGCGGAGTAAATTATCCACAATCAAAGAACTGGAAACCTCGCGGGAGATTTCGGCCACTGTCTGTAATTGCATGGCGCTGCGACGGGCATCTTCCAGCAAGCGGATGTTGTAAATTGCTCCGGCCACCTGTGACGAAAGCGCAATCATCAGGCGCAGGTCATCTTCAGAGAAGCGCTTTTCCTGTTCAACATCCTGAACGATCAACGCGCCGATGGCGTCACCTCCCACCACCAGGGGACAGCCCAGCCAGGATTTGGGCGCCTTCCCAATTTGCCTGGCTCCCAGGGCGTTCAGCCGCCGTTCAACATCTTCCACCAACATCAAAGGCTGGCGGGTGCGGATGAGAATGGAAATAATCCCTTCACTGATCGGGGTGGGATCATGGGAAGTAATGCTTCCTTCTTCTGAAGCATATGGAATTTCAACCGTTTCATTTTGGGAATTGTAGAGCGCGACTGCGAAATTAACACTCCCCATTGTGGCGGAAATTTGGCTGTGTAGCATTCTGTACAAACTGTCCAGGTTGGTTGATGACGAAATGGTCTGGCTTGTTTCTGAGATCGCTTCCAGTTCGCGCAGACGTTGCTTAGTGGCGCGCGCAGTTTTGATATTATTCAATGCCACAGGGACAATTTCCGTCAGACGGACTAATGGGTCAATCGCTTCACGCGTTATTTTTTCGCCGGCCAGAGCGCCGATTAAAAGCACTTTCTGAACATCCGCATCTTGTAGAATGGGGAGAACTGCTATTTGTTGGCACTTTAATCCATCGAAAATGGATTTGAGTTGATCCGGTAAATTTGTTTCCGCCAGGGTCGAGATGCGGATTCCTTGAGAGAAACAACGAAAAATTTCTCCGGGAGTTAGTTGCAGTTCTGCTGGCGCAGATTCGATCGTTTTTTTTGCTTCGGGATTGTGCACCAAGACCCATTCAAGCCCGTTATCTTTTACTGAATAATGCGCCGTGTAGAAATGACAGGTTCTCAAGGCGTTTTGTATGGCCAGATCGACATCTTTCTCTGTTTCGGCATGGAAAATCGCATAGTTGGCCTGGTGCAACTTGACTAATTCAGCGATGTCTGCCGCGATAATTTGATTCTCACTCATAGTGTGCTCTCAATTTTGCCAATAAACAAAAAGCGAGGGCGGTTTCTCGACTGAGTTTCCCTCGCTTTGTATCGTGGTTGATTGCTTATCTTCCTTCGTACGAGATCTCCCAAACGGATTCTCCGTTCAATATCCGGCGAATTTGATCTGGGAATTGGTCAGCATTGATCGGTTTGCCCAGGAATCCGTTGAATCCGGCAGCGCGCGCCTTGTTGATTTGCTCCTGGTCGGCTTCCGCTGTAACTGCGATAATCGGAATGGATTTTAATCGTTCCGAAGAACGGATTTTATTTAGCGCGCTGTAGCCGTCCTCGTAGGGCAGGTGAATATCCATCAGGATGAGATCCAACCGGGTGAGCGTGTCCGCATATTCAACCACTTCATACCCGGAAGTTTTCCATTCGCAGTGAATGCCGATGAATCCCAGCAGGCGGGCGATCAGCACGAAATTCGAAACATTGTCTTCTACGACAAGCACCGTGGTATCTTTTGGAATTCCCTGTTTGCGGGGCGAGTCATTTGGTACCGGCTGTGTGGGGGAAGTGGAATCTGGGCTCATAGTCTCATCTATTTGATAAAATGTGCTATCTGATTGCCTATGGTATCGATGTCGATCGGTTTTTGGATATAACCGTCGCAACCGGCTTCCATCGAACGTTCCCGGTCGCCTCTCATGACGTTTGCGGTCAGCGCGACGATCGGTACCGTTCCCATGTTTGGCAGAGCGCGGATACGGGTGGTCAGTGTATACCCGTCCATTTCGGGCAGGTTGATATCCATTAAGATCAAGTCTGGTTGCAGAGCTTGCAATACATCTAATGCTATTTTGGCGCTGGAGGCTTCGTGCACAGTGTATCCCTCTGATCCGAGAACGCGGCGGATCAGCAAGCGGTTTTCAGGATTATCTTCTACGTAAAGAATTGTGCCGCGATTATTTTCGGTGAGCATTGTCGAATCAGTCTCCACTTATATCTATTCTAACGGATGGTATCGTTTGGCTGGCATGACAGCATCCTTACAATCCGTCCATGCTGTTATTGTAGCCCAAAACAGTCAGAACAAAATTGCGATTTGGTGCGTCGCGCTGGCGAGCTTCTCAGCGGCAGGCGGTATAATTGCGGGAATTTAATGCGGAGTACTCATGATTTCACTCAACCAACAATTTGAACTGATTCGCCAATCCCCAACGGTTGCCATGGCTGACCGGGTCAGCGCGCTCAAAGCCCAGGGCCGAAAAATTATCGGTCTTCAAACCGGTGACCCGGATTTCAGCACCCCGTCCGTGGTTTTGGATGTCGCCCTGAAAGCCATGCAAGCCGGTCTGACGCACTACGGCCCGAGCCGGGGGTATCCAGAACTGCGACAGGCTGTCGCCCTCAAGCTTGAGCGTGATAACGCTGTTTCCTACAATCCAGAATCTGAAATTCTGATTACCCACGGCGGGATTCACGCGTTTTATACCGCCATGCAGTCCATCATAAACCCTGGTGATGACGTGCTCGTCCCGGACCCAACCTGGGCCACGCATGCCAATATGGTGCTCATGCTGCGCGGAAATGTAATTCGCGTCCCGGCTCCGGCGGAAAACGGCTTTCTGCCAACTTTTCCAGACTGGGAGCGAGCTTTAACTCCCCGCACCCGGATTATCGTTATCAATTACCCATCCAACCCGACGGGTGTTTATCCAACCCGCGAATATCTGCAAAAACTACAGGATTTCGCCGCCGCTCATGACTTGTGGGTGGTCAGCGATGAAGTCTATGAGAACCTGTATTATGGAGAACATCCCACCAGTGCCGCGGCTTTTCCAGGCGCCAAAGAACGGACGCTGCTGATTCACAGCCTTTCCAAAACTTACGCCATGACCGGCTGGCGGGTTGGCTATCTGGCTGCGTCCGCGCGCGTGATTGAGAACGCGCTCAAAGCCGGGCAAATTTCCATTACCTGCGTGGCGCCGTTTGTCCAAAAAGCGGCGGCTTTTGCGTTGAGCGATGCCGGAGTTCAGCAATCCGCGGCTGAGATGCGGGTAGGCTACGCCCGGCGGCGTGACCTGGTTCTGCGAATTTCGCGCGAAATGGAGTGCGACAAAGTGCTGGTAACGCCGCCAATGGGCGCGTTCTACTTCTTTTTGGATTTCCGCCCGTTGAAAATGTCCTCGCTCGAAATTTGCGAGCGGATTTTGGATGAAGTCAACGTGGGCCTGGTGCCTGGCGCCGCCTTCGGTCTGCAGGGAGAAGGTTTTGTCCGCATGACGACGGCCGCTTCCGATGCGGATGTCGAAGCCGGGTTCCGGGCTATCGTCAAGTGGGCCGAAAAAGCCTGATGGATGCGTCTGTCAGCAGCGCAATCCAATTCCACGAGGAGATTTTATGAAAGTAGCTTTTCAGGGTGAACCCGGTGCTTATAGCGAGCAAGCGGCTTTCGGGTATTTTGGCGATGTGGAGACTCTGCCCTGCGAGTCATTCGATTCGGTTTTCGATGCGGTGACTTCGGGGCAGTGCGAGACCGGCTTGATTCCTATTGAAAACTCGCTGGCGGGCAGCATTCATCAGAATTATGATCTGCTTTTACGGCATGATTTGCACATCGTGGGGGAGTATTTCTTACGGGTGCGGCATTGTCTGATTGCCCTGCCCGGCGTGGAAAAGGCCGAAATACGCAAGGTGATCAGCCATCCGCAGGCCTTGGGACAGTGCGCCGGTTATCTGCGCAACCTGGGCGTCAAAACCGAGCCGGTTTACGACACTGCCGGGAGTGTGAAAATGCTGAAGGCCTCCGGAGAGCGCGCAACGGCGGCTATTGCATCGAAACGGGCGGCAGAAATTTACGCGATGCAGATTCTGCAGGAAGGAATCGAAGACAACGACGAAAATTTCACCCGTTTTTTGGCGATCACATCCCAGCCGGTGGTCCCGGATGTAGAGGCCAAAACGTCCATTGTCTTTACGCTCAAGAACCAGCCGGGAGCCCTGTTCAAGGCTATGAGCGTTTTTGCCTTGCGAGATATTGACCTGACGAAAATCGAGTCAAGGCCGCTGGCTGGCACCCCGTGGAATTATTTGTTTTATATCGACTTTATCGGTGCAATCCAGGATGTGACCATCCAGAAGGCGCTGGATCATTTGGGCGAATATTCTTTAATGCTGCGCGTGCTCGGTTCCTACCCACGCTCCAAGGTCGGTTGAAGCTTGCATAAACAACTTTTCGTAAATTTTCCGATTCAGCAGCAAAATTCCTTGACTTTTTTCCGAAAGAGCATATAATCCAGCGAAATCTTGCATAAGCCATGAACACATACCTGATTAGCCTCGTCCTTGTAGTCCTCCTTGCGGTCCTTATTATTAAGGATCAACTTGTGGTTGGGATGGCAAAGGTGAGAGCAAAGTAAGCACCTACTCGAAGTAAACGAGAGCCGCCCCAACCACAGGCGGCTCTTTTTATTACCCCACCGGCATTATTTCCAACACCAAGAGATGGAGAAAAAGAGAGCTATGCGTTCCGATACCGTCAAAAAGGGCTACGAAAAGGCACCCCATCGCGCATTGTTACGCGCCACCGGAGTAAAGGAAGAAGACTTCGGGAAGCCGTTTATTGCCATTGTCAATTCATATATCGACATAGTGCCGGGCCATGTTCATTTGCAGGATTTCGGCAAGCAAGTGAAGGATGCCGTCCGTGCGGCGGGTGGCGTGCCGTTCGAATTCAACACGATCGGTGTGGATGATGGCATCGCCATGGGCCACGCCGGGATGAAATATTCGCTGCCTTCGCGCGAACTGATCGCCGATTCTGTGGAAACCATGATCGAAGCGCACCGTTTCGACGCCATGGTCTGCATCCCGAACTGCGACAAAATCGTCCCGGGTATGTTGATGGCAGCCATGCGCGTCAATATCCCGACGATTTTTATCAGCGGTGGGCCGATGGCAGCTGGCAGAACCCCGGAAGGCGAAGCGATTGACCTGATCTCGGTGTTTGAGGGTGTGGGTGCTTTCTCAGCTGGGAAAATTGACGAAAAGCGGCTGATGACTCTTGAGAGGTTTGCCTGCCCATCTTGCGGATCCTGCTCTGGAATGTTTACCGCCAACTCGATGAACTGCCTGATGGAAGCCATTGGGCTGGCGCTGCCTTTCAACGGTTCAGCCCTGGCAAAATCGCCTGAACGTGAAGCACTGGCCCAAAAGGCCGCTTCGCAGATTATGACGCTGTTGGAACGCGATATTAAACCGCGCGATATTGTCACCGCGGATGCGATTGATGACGCTTTCGCACTGGACATGGCGATGGGCGGATCATCAAACACGGTTTTGCATACTTTGGCGCTGGCGAATGAAGCCGGGGTGGATTATCCGCTCAGCCGCATCAACAGCGTGGCCGAACGCGTGCCGCATATTTGCAAAGTCTCTCCGGCGGGCAAATGGCACATGGAAGATGTGCACCGCGCAGGCGGCATCCCGGCGATTTTGAACGAAGTTCAGCGTTCGACGGGCATGCTGCACTTGGATCGCATAACGGTCAGCGGTATGACGTTGGGGGAATCAATCAAAGGTTGTGAGATTCAAGACGCAGAAGTCATCCATTCTTATGAAAATGCCTATTCCAAACGCGGCGGTTTGGCGATTTTGTTTGGAAACCTGGCTCCGAAAGGCGCAGTCGTCAAAGTGGGTGGCGTAAGCGCGCCGATGATGAAGTTCAGCGGACCGGCGGTGATTTTCGAATCTCAGGAAGAGTCGATGGCTGGGATTCTTAGCGGCCAGGTCAAGGCCGGGGATGTGGTCATCGTGCGCTATGAAGGCCCTCGTGGCGGTCCCGGCATGCAGGAGATGCTCTCGCCAACTTCTGCCATTATGGGACAGGGTTTGGGCGATAAGGTTGCGCTGATTACGGATGGACGGTTTAGTGGTGGAACGCGCGGAGCTTGTATCGGGCATGTTTCACCGGAAGCGGCTGCGGGTGGACCGATCGGCGCCCTCTTAAACGGAGACATCGTCGATATCGATTTGGAAGCCCGGACGCTGGACGTCCGCTTGAGTGCCTCCGAAATCCAAAAACGGCTTGAAGCTCTGCCACCTTTCAAGGCCAATGTAACCAGTAAATGGTTGAAACGCTACGCTTATTTTGTGACTTCCGCCGACACCGGCGCGGTATTGTCGACCGATTTTTAGGTAAAGGAGAGAAATCATGAAAAGAACTGGTGCACAAATTGTGTGGGAATGCCTGGTGAAAGAAGGGGTGGATGTTATTTTTGGTTACCCCGGCGGCGCGAACCTGCCGATTTACGATGCGATGCGCGGATATCCGAGCGTTCATCATGTTTTGCCGCGTCACGAGCAGGGCGGTGCGCACATGGCGGATGGATATGCGCGTGTGAGTGGCAAGGTTGGCGTGGCGATGGGCACTTCCGGCCCGGGAGCGACTAACCTGGTGACCGGTATTGCCACGGCGCATATGGATTCCATCCCGATGGTCTTCATCACGGCGCAAGTGACCTCAAAGCTGATAGGCTATGATGCTTTTCAGGAAACTGACGTAACCGGCATTACGCTGCCAATCACCAAGCACAATTACCTGGTGACGGAAGTGAAAGACATCATGCCCACCCTGCGCGAAGCCTTCTACGTTGCGCGCTCGGGACGCCCGGGCCCGGTGTTGGTGGATATTTCGAAGGATGCGCAGCAGGCCACGATCGATGATTGGGAATATGACGACAGTCCCATCCGCCTGAAAGGTTATCGCCCGGATCTGCGCCCAGCCTCGGCCAGCATCCAAAAAGCGGTTGAGATGATCAATGCTGCCAAGCGCCCGCTGATTCTGGCTGGACACGGTGTTTTGATGAGTAACTCAATGGAAGAAATGCGTCAGTTCGCCGAGAAGGCAAATGTGCCGGTGGCTGTCACTTTGCTCGGTATCGGCTCCATTCCCGCCAGTCACCCGTTGAACCTGGGCATGATGGGTATGCACGGCGAGTCTTGGGTCAATCACGCCATCCAGGAAGCGGATTTACTGTTGGCTTTCGGTATGCGTTTTGATGACCGCGTCACCGGCAATTTGAAAACATACGCCCTGGATGCCAAGAAAATCCACATCGAAATCGATCCTTCAGAAATCAACAAAAACGTCAAGGTGGATGTGGCGCTGGTCGGTGACTTGAAGGAAATTATGCGCCAGATCAATCCCCTGGTTGGCGCGGGAGATCGCGGCGATTGGCTGCAGCATGTCGCCGAGATGAAGGGGAATGTGGCGGTCCGCGACATCCAAAACCTGCCCGATAACGGACATCTCTACGCTGCGCACGTCATCAACGATCTGTGGCGTTTTGCCAGTCCCGACACCGTCATCACCACTGACGTTGGTCAGCACCAGATGTGGTCCGCGCAATATTATCGCGTGGATAAACCCCATCGCTGGGTGACCTCGGGCGGCCTCGGAACGATGGGCTTTGGTCTGCCCTCCGCGATTGGCGCGAAATTTGCCTGCCCCAATTGTGAAGTCTGGACAATCGCCGGTGATGGCGGCTTCCAGATGACTGCCGCCGAACTGTCGACGATTGCGCAGGAAGGCATTAAAGTCAATATTGCCATTATCAACAACGGCTTTTTAGGCATGGTGCGCCAGTGGCAGGAATTTTTCTATGATAAGAACTACGCTGCCACTCCGATGAAAAGCCCGGATTTTGTCAAATTGGCTGAAGCGCATGGATTGAAGGGTCTCCGCGTCACCGAGCGTTCGCAGGTGGAAGCCGCTATTCGTGAAGCGCAGGCATATGAAGGCTCCGTGGTGATCGACTTCCGTGTGGAACAGGAAGATTCGGTTTACCCGATGGTGCCCGCCGGAGCGGATTTGCACGCCATGATCCGTCGCCCAAGCGTGTTGGTGGAAACTCCGCAGGATCAATAAAAACTCACCCGGCCTCTCCTGAAATGGAGTGGGAAAGGATAAAAAAATGTTGCATACTCTCGTAATTTTGGTTGAAGATAAACCCGGTGTGTTGAACCGCGTCGCATCCCTGTTCCGCCGCCGCGCATACAATATCGAATCGCTGACTGTGGGTCACACAGATATCGAAGGTATTTCGCGCATGACCGTCACCGTCGAAGGTGATGACCATCACATCGAACGACTGACCTGGTACCTCTATAAGCTGGTCAATGTGATTCAGGTCGAAGACCTGACCAACCAGCGCATGGTTTCACGCGACCTGGCCTTGATTAAGGTCAGCACTGCTTCTGAGAAGCGGGCTGAAATTTTCCAGATGGTGGAAGTTTTTCGGGCGCGCGTGATTGACGTGACCAGTACTTCGCTGATCATCGAAATCACTGGCGATGGCGCGAAAATCGATGGGTTTGTGGATGTGCTCAAGCCGCTGGGAATTGTCGAAATGGTACGCACCGGCGCAGTGGCGATGGAACGCGGCAGCGAATCATTGGTCAATGCCGAGGGCTTGCTCGAAGTGGAATCCGCTTAGTCCGGTTCCGTTATCTCGAAATAAAATCAAGAAAACATACAAAACAGGAGTAATCATGGCAAAAATTAATTTTGGTGGAACCGTCGAGGATGTTGTAACTCGCGAAGAATTCAGCCTCGATAAAGCGCGCGAAGTGCTCAAGAATGAAGTGGTGGCCGTGCTGGGTTATGGGGTGCAGGGGCCTGCTCAGGCAATGAATATGCGCGATAATGGCATCAATGTGATCGTCGGGCAGCGCGAGGGCACTGCCAACTGGAAAAGGGCTATCGCTGATGGCTGGGTTCCAGGCGAGACACTTTTTTCCGTTGAAGAAGCCGCCGAGCGCGGAACTGTGGTCCAGTACCTGCTATCGGACGCCGGTCAGCGCTCACAATGGCCAAAAATTGTCGAATGCCTGAATGAAGGCGACATGCTGTATTTTTCGCACGGTTTTTCGGTAACCTTCAAGGAAGATACCGGTGTTATCCCGCCGCCGCACGTGGATGTGGCCCTGGTCGCCCCCAAAGGCTCCGGGACGAGCGTCCGGCGTAATTTTTTGGCCGGTAGCGGCATCAATGCCAGTTTTGCGGTTCACCAGGATCACACCGGTCACGCCTCCGAGCGCGCCATCGCCCTGGGAATCGCCATCGGCGCTGGATATCTCTTCCCGACCACCTTTAAGAATGAAGTTCTAAGTGATCTGACCGGGGAGCGCGGGGTTTTGATCGGCGCACTTTCGGGAGTGATGGAAGCCCAGTACAACGTGCTGCGCAAGAATGGACATTCCCCGTCTGAGGCCTTCAACGAAACAGTTGAGGAATTGACCCAATCGCTCATCCGCCTGGTAGGCGAAAACGGCATGGATTTCATGTACGCCAACTGCTCGACCACCGCTCAGCGCGGCGCATTGGATTGGCATCCGCGTTTCCGCGATGCGGTTGCGCCTGTTTTCGAAGACCTGTACGAATCAGTCCGCACCGGGAATGAAGCGCGGATTACCCTGGAAGCAAATAGCCGCCCCGACTACCGCGAACAACTGGAAAAAGAACTGGCCGTATTCCACGATTCAGAGATGTGGCAGGCTGGCGCGGCGGTACGGTCGCTGCGGCCTGAGAATTGGAAGAAGTAAATTGGTGGATTGGGAATTAGTAAATTGGTCGGTTTCTGTTGGTAGTGTACCTGCACCAATTTACTAATTTGCCAGTCACCAGGAGGTGATATGAATAACTACGTCAAGATTTTTGATACTACCCTGCGCGACGGTGAGCAATCACCTGGCGCCACGATGACTTCAGCCGAAAAGCTGGAAGTCGCTCGCTCGCTGGCGCGCCTGGGTGTGGATATTATTGAGGCCGGATTCCCAGCCGCCTCACCGGATGATTTGGAAGCTGTCCGGCGCATCGCCATCGAAGTCGGCAATCCGCCCAAGGGCGACCCGGATGCCAGAGTCCCAACGATTGCCGGGCTGGCGCGAGCCACCAAAGGTGACATCGACAAAGCCTGGCAGGCTGTCCAAGAAGCGCAAAGTCCGCGCATCCATTTATTCCTGGCTACCTCCGAAATCCATATGAAATACAAATTGAATATGGATCGCGAGCAGGTGTTGGACCGGATCGCCGAAATGGTCGCTTATGCCAGCTCCAAATGCCCTGACGTGGAGTTTTCGCCGGAAGATGCTGGCCGCTCAGACCCTGATTTCCTGTATTTGGCGCTTGAGCAGGCCATTAAGGCCGGCGCAACCACGCTGAACATTCCTGATACCGTCGGCTATACCACGCCTGATGAATTCGGCGGGATGATCGCAAGCATCATAAAGAATGTTAAAGGCGTCGAGAATGTAACAATTTCGGTGCACACGCATGATGATTTGGGCTTGGCGACCGCCAACTCGCTGGCTGGTATTCAGGCCGGGGCGCGGCAGGCCGAAGTGACCATCAATGGTATTGGCGAACGCGCCGGGAATACCTCGCTCGAAGAAGTGGTCATGACGCTCAAAACCCGTTATCCGGTATTTCAACTTGAAACCGGCGTGGATACAACCCAGATCAGCCGCATCAGCAAGCTGGTTAGTAATTACACCGGCATTGTCATTCAGCCAAACAAAGCCATTGTCGGCGCGAATGCTTTCGCTCACGAGGCCGGTATCCATCAAGACGGCATGCTCAAGCACAACCAGACCTACGAAATCATGCGTCCCGAAGACGTGGGTGTGAATCAATCCCGTTTGGTGCTGGGCAAACATTCCGGCCGCCACGCCTTGCGCGCCCGGCTGGCTGAAATGGGCCACGCCCTCGACGAGACCGATCTCGATAAGGCCTTTGCCCGCTTCAAAGATTTGGCTGATCGCAAGAAGATCATCACCGATCTCGATCTCGAAGCCCTGATCGCTGACGAGTTCTATCGTCCGCGCGATATTTTTGCGCTCGACGGGCTGCAAGTGGCCTGTGGAACGATGGGCCTGCCGACTGCAACAATTCGCCTGCGCGGCCCGGATGGCAAAATCCATACGCACGCCGCCATCGGCACCGGTCCGGTGGATGCTACTTATAAAGCTATCGACGCGATTGTGAAGACGCCCGCCATTCTGCTTGAGTTCAATATCCATGCCATCACCGAAGGCATTGACGCGTTGGGTGAAGTTACGGTACGCGTCCAGGCGCAGAACAAAGGCGCCCAGCGCACCATGGACGCCCAGAAGGAAGTCGCTTATACGCGGGTTTATGGCGGTCACGGCGCAGATAGCGATATCATCGTCGCCAGCGCCAAGGCTTATCTGGCCGCGCTCAACAAGCTGATCGTCGCTCAAATGGAAGGCGACAGCCCATCTCACACGGATGTGGGCGTCATGCTGGTTGGTTAGCCCGAGGAAACCTTCCAATAAATAAAAAGTGCTGAGTGACTCCGCCGCCAGCTTCGGGCGAGATCAAAATTCCAGATCGTACCGGGATCACTCAGCACTTGTCATCCACCCCCTGCACTTTGGGCGGCCATTCCTGTTATCACTGGTTATTATGCCAAAAACTCTATTCGAAAAAGTTTGGGAATCACATGTTGTTGCGCAGGAAACCGATTCCCCGGCTATCCTGTATATTGACCTGCATCTTATTCACGAGGTGACCTCGCCCCAGGCTTTTACCGGCCTGCGTCAGCGTGGACTGAAAGTCCGTCGCCCCGAGCGAACCCTCGCCACGATGGATCACTCCATCCCGACCACCCCGCTCAGTGTCCCTATTTCCGATCCTTTGGCCGCGGCTCAGATCAAGCAAATGGAAGTTAATGCCGCTGAATTTGGCATTACCCTGCATGGCATGGCCAGCGCCCATCGCGGCATTGTGCATGTGATTGGCCCGGAGTTGGGAATGACCCAGCCTGGCATGACCATCGTCTGTGGCGACAGCCATACCGCCACTCACGGCGCCTTTGGCGCGCTGGCTTTTGGCATCGGTACATCCGAAGTGGAGCATGTCCTGGCGACCCAATGCCTGCTGCAGCGCAAACCGAAAACTTACGAAGTTCGCGTTGAAGGTACCCTGGCCGAAGGTGTTTCCGCCAAGGACATCATCCTGGCTCTGATCGCCAAAATTGGCGTGGGCGGCGGCACGGAACACGTCTTTGAATTTACCGGTTCCGCCATTCGCGGCCTGACGATGGAACAGCGCATGACCATTTGCAATATGTCCATTGAGGGCGGCGCGCGGGCTGGCATGGTCGCTCCAGATGAAGTCACTTTTGAGTATCTCAAAGGCCGCGAATTTGCTCCGCAGGGCGCGGATTGGGATAATGCCGTCGAACGTTGGAAGACACTTTCCAGCGATGAAGGCGCCGTTTATGACAAAACCATTACCCTGGATGCCTCCGCGTTGGAGCCGATGATTACCTACGGGACGAATCCCGGCATGGGTATGAAAATCAACGCGCTGGTGCCGGATCCCGCCAATTTGAGCGACACCAATCAAAAGGCCGCCCTGGCAAAATCGCTGGCGTATATGGGTCTGGAGCCCGGTCAGTCTTTGCTCGGCAAGAAGGTGGACGTGGTCTTCATTGGATCATGCACCAATTCGCGTATTTCCGATTTGCGCCTGGCGGCTGGACTGCTGAAAGGCCGCAAAGTGGATGCCAATACACGTGTCATGGTTGTGCCTGGTTCGCAGGAGATCAAGAAACAGGCTGAATCTGAAGGCCTCGACGAGATTTTCAAAGCGGCTGGGGCGGAATGGCGTGAGGCCGGTTGCTCGATGTGTATAGCCATGAACGGCGACCAACTCCAGCCGGGGCAGTATGCCGTAAGCACCAGCAATCGCAATTTCGAAGGCCGACAGGGCAAAGGCGGGCGGACGTTTTTGGCGAGTCCGCTGACAGCCGCGGCGACTGCCGTCACCGGTGTCGTGACCGATCCGCGCAATTTTGCGTAAGCGAATCAGGAAATCATTATGGCTCAATTTACAACACTTACTTCAAATCTTATGCCTTTGCCGGTTAACGACATTGACACTGACCAGATTATCCCGGCCCGCTTTTTGAAGGCGACCGACAAAAAGGGCATGGGCGATAACCTTTTCGCCGATTGGCGCTACAACGCGGATGGCTCTCCCAAGGCGGAATTTGTGCTAAACAGCGCTACTTACAGTGGGGCCAAAATCCTTTTGGCGGGAGACAATTTCGGGTGCGGTTCCAGTCGCGAGCACGCCCCCTGGGCGCTGACCGGTTTCGGGTTCCGGGCCGTCATCAGTACCTCCTTTGCTGATATTTTCCGAAATAATTCATTAAAAAACGGTTTGTTACCCATCATCGTTGATCTCGAAACACACCAGGCACTCTTTGACCTGGCCGAGGAAGCTCCCACTGCCAGCGTGGCGGTGGATCTGGCTTCGCAAACGGTCACGCTGCCGGATGGCCGCAAAGTGGGCTTCCCGATTGACGGGTTCTCGAAAGCCTGCCTGCTGAACGGTGTGGATGAGTTGGGCTATATTAAGGGTTTTGAGAAGGAAATTGCGGCTTTTGAAAGCGGCATTATTGCCAGTTAAATCACGGGAACTCTGAGATGCGGCGGGAACACCGGACTCAGGGTTCCCGCCCATTCATGTTTCGGAGGAATTATGCTGATCCAAATATACGATACTACCTTGCGCGATGGAACTCAGAGTGAAGGATTCAATCTGTCGGCCAGCGACAAAATCCGAATCGCCAAGCGGTTGGATGATCTGGGGGTGGCCTTTATTGAAGGCGGTTGGCCTGGATCGAATCCGAAAGATGTAGAATTTTTCGAGCGCGCCCGCGAAATGGAATGGAAAAACGCAAAAATTGCGGCTTTTGGCGCCACCTGTCGCGTTAAGGGTGGACCCGAGGACGATGCCAGCATCAAGGCGCTGCTCGATGCCCAGACCCCTGTCTGCACCATTTTCGGCAAAACATGGACATTGCACGTGACTGAAGTGTTGCAGACCACCCTCGAGGACAATTTGCGGATCATCGAGCAGTCGGTTGCGTATTTGAAGGCCAACGGTAAGTACGTGATTTATGACGCCGAGCATTTCTTCGACGGTTACAAGGCTGATCAGGCGTATGCCTTTGAGACGCTCAAGGCCGCCATTCGCGGCGGGGCTGAGACGGTCGTTCTGTGCGATACCAACGGCGGCACCATGCCCTGGGAAGTGGAGAAAATTGTCCGCGAAGTGAAAGGCGAAATCAACCACCCGCTTGGAATTCACACGCATAATGATGGCGACTGTGCGGTCATCAATTCATTGATGGCGGTGCGCGAAGGCGCCATCCAGGTGCAGGGCACCATCAATGGCGTGGGCGAACGCTGCGGCAATGCCAACCTGATTTCAGTGATGGCGGATGTCGAAGTCAAACTCGGCCTGCGTTGTTTGCCGGAGGGCGGTCTTGAGAAACTGACGGAACTCTCCCATTTTGTCGATGAAGTTGCCAATCTGACGCCCAACGATCATCTGCCGTATGTGGGCAAGAGTGCCTTTGCCCATAAAGGCGGCGTCCATGTGGCGGCGATGCGCCGCTCGGCACAGAGCTATCAGCACGTTGAGCCTGAAAGAATTGGCAACAAGATGCGCGTTGTCGTTTCGGATTTGTCCGGGCGTGGAAATATCTTGAGTAAAGCCGAAGAACACGGAGTGGACGTTGGCAGCCATGAAAATGTGACGGATGTGCTGAATGACATCAAGGAACTCGAATCGCGCGGCTTCTCCTTCGAAGCCGCCGAAGCCTCAGTTGCCATGATGCTCAAACGTCAGCAGCCTGGTTATGTGCCCATCTTTGATTTGATCGACTTTTTCGTCAATGTTGAGCATCGCCAGGGACGTGGAATTTTCGCGGAAGCCATGGTCAAAGTGAATGTCAATGGAGAAATCCTGCATACCGCCGCGGAGGGCAATGGTCCCGTTAACGCGCTGGATATGGCCCTTAGAAAAGCGCTCCAACCGACCTATCCGCAGCTGGCTACTTTCCAATTGGCGGATTACAAGGTTCGCATCCTCGATTCTGAGCATGGCACCGAGGCGATCACCCGCGTTTTGATTGATACACAAAACGGCACCAAGCGCTGGAGCACAGTCGGTGCGAGCGCCAATATCATTGAAGCTTCGTGGCAGGCGCTGGTCGATTCTGTGGAATATGGCTTGAGCGTGGCACACTAAAAACCCTGAGCGTGGTTCGATCACCAGCCACGCTCAATTTCTGGAGAATCTATGAAAGCAAAGCTTGTTTTACTCCCCGGAGATGGCATCGGACCCGAAATCATCTCTGAAACCGTCCGGGTGTTGGAAGTGATCGCTGGGAAGTACGGCCACTCATTTTCCTACACCGAACGCCTGATGGGCGGATGCTCCATCGATCAATACGGTTCCTCGCTGACGGATGAAACCCTGGTTGATTGCCAGGCCGCGGATGCTGTGCTGCTTGGCGCAGTCGGCGGGCCGAAATGGGATGATCCCAAGGCTAAAGATCGTCCTGAGCGCGGCTTGCTGGCCCTGCGCAAGGGTCTGGGCGTATTTGCCAACCTGCGCCCGGTCAAAGTCCACCCGGCGCTGATTGATTCGTCACCGCTCAAGCCAGAAAAGCTGATTGGCGTGGATATTCTTGTCATTCGTGAGTTGACCGGCGGCCTGTATTTTGGCTGGCCGAAGGGACGCGATGTCAAGGATGGCCGTGAGCGCGCTGTCGACACGCTGGAATATTACGATTACGAAATCCGCCGCGTGATGGAATTGGCCTTCAAGCTGGCCAAAGGCCGCAAGAAAAAGGTCACCTCGGTTGATAAGGCCAATGTGCTCGAATCGTCGCGCCTGTGGCGTCAGATTGCGGTTGAAATCGGTTCCCAGAATCCGGATGTGACACTGGAGCATGTTCTGGTGGATACGGCTTCGATGCGCCTGATTACCGGTCCCGCTGCGATGGACGTAGTCGTCACTGAAAACATGTTCGGCGATATCCTGACAGATGAAGCCTCCGTTTTGGCGGGATCGATGGGGATGTTGCCTTCCGCCAGTTTAGGGGCAGGCGGCCCCGGCTTGTATGAGCCGATCCACGGTTCCGCTCCCGATATTGCCGGGAAAGGCATCGCCAATCCGGTCGGCACGATTCTCTCATCTGCCATGCTTTTGCGTCATTCGCTGGGGCTGGAAACGGAAGCCGCCTCGATCGAGAAGGCCGTGGACGAGACCATCACTGCCGGGGCGCGCACCAGCGACCTGGGCGGGAAATTAAGCACGCGCCAGATGGCGGATGAAATAATCAAACGATTATAAGAGTGACTCTGGGCGGTAGGGAGAAACCCTGCCCTGATGAAATATTCAAAGGAGAGAAACGATGGGAATGGAATCGAAATATATCTGGATGGATGGCAAACTTGTCGAATTTGAAAAGGCTACCGTCCACTTTCTAACCCCGGCCCTGCATTATGGATTGGGCGCTTTTGAAGGAATTCGCTGCTATGGCACTTCGCGCGGCCCGGCGGTCTTTCGTTTGCCGGAACATTTGGAACGGCTGATTGACTCGATGCACATTTTAGGCGTGCGAGAAATGCCTTATACGGTGGAGCAGTTGCGTGAGGCCGTGCATCAAACTATTCTGGCGAATGAATTCAAGCAGTGCTACATT
This sequence comes from uncultured Anaerolineae bacterium, assembly GCA_903838415.1. Lineage (GTDB taxonomy): Bacteria > Chloroflexota > Anaerolineae > Anaerolineales > Villigracilaceae > UBA5195. Next base: position 32,350 of record CAILYI010000127.1, read on the forward strand.
CGTCCGCTGATTTATATGGCCAATGGTCCGCTGGGGCTTAATTTGGATGTGTCACATCCGTCAGTGGGCATTGCGGTTTGGGAATGGGGAGCATATCTCGGTGAGGAAGCGATCGAAAAAGGCGTAAGCATGATGATTTCATCGTTCACCCGGCACCATCCCAATGTGACGATGACCAAGGCCAAGATCACCGGCAACTATCCGAATTCGGTCATGGCCAAAACCCTGGCGTTGCGCGCTGGTTTTGACGAAGCGATCATGCTCGACCCGACCGGATTGGTGGCAGAATGTTCCGGCGAAAACTTGTTCGTCGTGCGCAATGGAAAGATTTACACTTCGCCGCGTACCACCATTTTGGAAGGAATTACCCGCGACGCCGTCATCACGCTGGCGGGCGACCTGGGTTATCCGGTGATCGAGGAGCCGATTTCGCGCGATCAGCTTTACATTGCTGACGAAATCTTCCTGACCGGTACCGCCGCCGAATGTGTGGCCGTGCGCGAAATTGATTACCGCGTCATCGGCAGTGGAAAAATGGGCCCGGTCACACGCAAAATCCAGAAGTTATTCTTCGAAACCGCGCGCGGCGATGGCAAACGCTCGGATGAATGGCTGGATTACGTCAAATGCTAGGGATAACGCAACAAGTCGGGAAGAGATAATGCAACTCAAAAAATAAGGGGGAAGCAACTCAAGAAAAGGCATAAAAAGAGACACCTTCTTAA
>CAILYI010000128.1 GCA_903838415.1 uncultured Anaerolineae bacterium
CACCCAGTGCATACTCGCTCAATAAATCCTGCCCGGCATGCGCGGAAAGTCCGCCGATGGTGGCAATCTCTGCCTTGACCGGATAAGTATCTCCAAAAATGCGCACAAACTTTTCACGGTCCGCCAGGCGACGTCCCAGGGTGTTGGGCGCCTGCCAGGAGACGATCATGATCGTATTATGCTTATTTTCAATATTCCAGCGGATGTGATGCACAATCCGCCCGACTTCGGCCATGCCGGAAGCTGAGATGATAATCATCGGGTCTTTGCGCTCATTCAAGGCTTTCGACGCGTCCAAACTGTGGATGTAAGTCAGCAGCTTGAAGTCCAGCGCGGGGTGACCGGTGTGGATTAACCGCAAGGTTTCAGCGTCAAAGCATTCGGGATGTTTTTTGAACACATCCGACGCATTCACCGCCAGCGGGCTATCCACATAAATGGGCACATTGGGCAGGTCGCCGTCATCATACATGCGGTGCAGGTTGTAGACCAGTTCCTGCGTGCGTCCCACTGCAAAGGCCGGGATAACCACTTTTCCGCCCCGTTCAAGCGTGCGGGTGATCACCTTGCGCATTTCCAGATAGGCCTCTTCCGGGTTATTGTGGGGTTTATCGCCGTAAGTGCTTTCCATGATCAGGAAATCGGTCGAATCGGGCAGGATGGGGTCACGCAGGATGGGCATATTCCGCCGTCCGATATCGCCGGAAAACCATAGGCGGATTTTTCTACCCTTTTCCTGAATCTCCAAATCGACCGCTGCCGAGCCGAGAATATGTCCCGCATCCACAAACCGCGCGCTGATTCCGTTGGCCGCTTCGAAGGGCTGGTTATAGCTGACGGGTTTGAACATCGGTAGTACGTTGGCGGCATCCTCCTGCGTATACAGCGGGTCGACGGGTGGCTCGCCGCGTTTGGAGCGGTAATAACTGGCAGTTTCAGCCTGTTTTTCTTGAATGTGCCCCGAATCCAACAGCATGATGCCGCCCAAATCGGCGCTGGCCGGGGTGGCAAAAATTGGCCCTTCGAATCCAAACTTGACCAGATGCGGCAGGTTGCCGCTGTGGTCAATGTGCGCGTGAGATAGGATGACCGCGTCGATGGATTTTGGGTCAAAGGGAAAAGAACGGTTGCGTTCAAACGATTCCTGGCGTGGACCCTGGTACAGTCCGCATTCCAGTAGGAGTTTGGAGCCATTAACTTCGATCAGGTGCATGGAGCCGGTGACAGTTTGGGCTGCGCCGTGAAAGTGGATTTGCATGGAGCTCCTCCTTGTCTTATGAATACACAATACCACGAAGCTTTGCGATGGAAAAGATGCAATTAAAAAAGCAAGAGCACGACCCTCGTGCTCTTATGCTGATACGCTTTTGATCCCCAGCGCTTTCAAGATCTCTGCGCCCAGGTTTTCCAGCCGCCAGGAACCATCACCCAGTATTTTTGCCAAGGCCTCCAGCGTGCGCGGATTTTGTTCAGCCACGGCATGCATAAAAACCCGCGGAAGAATTACATCTGATTCCACGCCCATCTTTTCGGCTTGTTCTTTGCGCCAGCTCTTTAGCCTATGCAGGCGATTTAGCACGGCTTCCGGCATTCTTTCCACCTCGGTGCTGTGGACCAGCGGCGCATTCGCTCCGCGTTCGACCGCCTCGAGCAGCTGCCTGCCAAAGCGCTGAATCTGGCGTTCCGTCAGCCCGGCGGCGGTTAATTTATCCGGTGTGTGCGGCTCAACCATGGCCAACTTGAGCAGGATGCGATCATCCACCACTTTGAACAAGGGACGGTTCAGCCGCTCGGCCAATTTCTCACGATTGATGCATAATTCGTTCAAAATCGTTTGCTGCCGCGGAGACAAATCCAGCCTGCCGTCAATTCGTTCCCAATGGCCGCGCACGGGACGATGTCCGTTTCCGTTATTGACAAAGCAGCAGCGCAGAAAGTCTTCGTGCGCCAGATCCCAGCGATTATTTTCCCTCAGTTCCGCATCAAGCAAATCGCGCAGAGCGATCAGGTAATGCGTGTCGAGCCGGGCGTAATCGATCAAGGAGGGCGTCAGCGGACGTTGTCCCCAATCGGCCTTCTGGTTATGTTTATCCACGTCGATGCCGAATTTTTCAGCCAGCAGGCTGCCAAGCCCGACCTGTTTGTAGCCCAAAGTCCGCGCGGCAAGCATGGTATCAAAAATATTGGCAAAGCTGAAGTCGAAATCGCGCTGCAGACCGAGCACGTCATATTCTGCCGCGTGGAAAATGATTTCGATGTGTGGATCTGAAAAAATGGGGGCCAGATACGTCAAGTCGTCCAGCGCCAGGGGGTCGACCAGGTAATCAGTTGTTGGAGTCGAAAACTGAATCAGGCAAACCCGCTCGCGATAGGCGTGCAACGAGTTGGCCTCGGTATCTACAGCGAGGCGAGGTTCTCGAGACAGAATTTCAGCGAGTCGTTGCAGGGCAGGGGTTGTGTCCACCCAAACAGGTGATGGTAACGTCAAATTCATAGCCATGATTATAAGGCGGAAACCTAGCCGCTCTGCTTCACTTTCTCCATTACAATGGCATCTTCTCCGTCATTGTAATAACTTTTCCACTGGTCAATGGTGTAGTATCCGGCAAATTTATACATACGGATGGCTTCTTCATTGCTGGCGCGTACGCTCAACTGGACGCGTTGTGTGGGCAGTTCGGCTTCACAAGCGCTCAAAAGGGCGCGCCCGATGCCTTTGCCGCGAAATTCAGGAATTATGCCAATGATGGCCACCCATGAGAATCCTTCACCGGGGCGTGGATTGCCTGCCACAAAACCGATCATTTTTCCGTTTTCAATGGCCTTGAGCCGTACCACTCCTGCGAATGAGAGTACAGCGATCAAGTCGATGAGCGGCCAGGCATCTTGCGGAAAACACAGTTTCTCTAGATGACGCAGTGCATTAAGGTCTAAAATGTTCGCTGGGACGATTTCCATGAGAAATTATCAGTAAATAGGGAAAAGTATGAAGGCCTTCCGCAAGCCGGAAGGCCTTCATTTTACCTTGTTTTTGTCTTCTTATTGCCTGTTTTCATCAAGCGTTATTTTTGCTTGGTGAAATTCTCCAGCATGCTGGTGAATTCCATCGGGAAGATGTATTTGGTCGACGGGCTGGCGCCCATGGCCTTCAGCGTTTCGAAGTATTGCAGCGTCATCGTTTTCTGATCGACCGTTTGCGCGGCTTCATAGATTTTCGACAGCGCGCTTGAGAAACCTTCCGCGCGCAGCAACTGCGCCTGGCGTTCGCCTTCCGCGTTCAAAATGGCGGATTGACGCTGACCTTCTGCGCGCAAAATGGCGGACTGTTTCTCGCCTTCAGCCACATTGATGGCGGCTTCACGCGTACCGGTCGATTCAGTCACCACCGCGCGGCGGATACGCTCAGCCGACATCTGGCGGTTCATGGCGTCCTGCACTTCCCGTGGAGGGATGATTTCGCGGATTTCAACATTGGTAACTTTCACGCCCCAACGTTCGGTGACTTCATCCAGGCGGGTGCGCAGCATATTATTGATATGTTCGCGCTCTGAAAGCACATCGTCCAGCGGAATTCCGCCGATTACGGCGCGCAGCGTGGTGGCGGCGATACCCGCGGCAGACAGTTCAAAATTCCCAACCTGCAGCACCGATTGAGCCGGGTCGAGCACCTTGTAGTACCACAGGAAGTCGATCGAGATCGGCGCATTATCCTTGGTGATCGAAGTCTGGTGCGGCACTTCGCGGATTTGTTCGCGCAAATCCACCTTCACCGCCCGATCAACGACCGGAATCAGCAGCACAATTCCCGGTCCCTTGGGCCCCACACAGCGTCCCAGGCGAAACACAACCAGGCGCTGATATTCCGGCACAATGCGGATGGCGTTGGCGAGGAAAATCACCACCACGAGGACCACAAAGCCCACTACGCAGAACAGTGATGTAAATACTCCAGCAGTTTGCATAACCTTTTCTCCTTGATAAATTATTTGGAAATTTTTTCCACGACAATGACAAACCCTTCACGGTCGATGACGCGCACGGGGCTGCCCGCGGAGATGGGCTTTTCGCTCCGCGCAGACCATAACTCCCCGCCAACCTGTACGGAACCATCAGTTTTGATCTCCGTTCGGGCCTCGCCCACTTTTCCGATCAGCGCCTGCAGGTCATTACTTGGACGACTGCCTTGAATTGCCAGGACGCGATCCACTGCGATCCAGATGAATCCGGCGCTGATGATCGAGACAATCACTGCCAGCAGCGGGTTTACTGTTGGCCAGCCTTTCTCATCGACGAACAGAAAAATCGAGCCGCCGATCAACAACACCATGGAAAGGCCCAACAGCGCGAGGCGTAGGTTCTTCATGCGAACCGCAAACAAAAACGGAACAATACTCAGCGCCGCGACAATCAAGGCCCAGATATTGATTCCGATGTGATACACGGCATACCCGGCCAATCCCAGGCACACCACCAGCCCAATTTCGGCGAAACCTGTCCCCGGAACCACAATGGATGCCAGCATTAACATGGCTACGCCCACGATCAAGACATATGCAATGTCAGGGCTCAGTAAGAATTCCATTTTTACCTCCACAAACGCCAGAATCATTATACAACGAATCAGATCTTGTCCGTTATACCCCGCGCGGTCACAAATTGCGCTTTTTTGCTTAAGTGGAAAATCGCAATTTATGACCGGGGGCATTATATATACGCGGCCCGCGCTGTGGGGTTTCCGATGGAAATTTATGAGATGTTTGAGATTAAAAGTTTGGGGAGGAGCGACTTTTCAAGATTTTGCACCGGGTTTCAGCCTACCAGCCGCTGATAAAAGGCTCCCACTCCTGATTATCCTGCAGGTGGTGTCCGAAAATATATTGAGCGCTGGCAGGCGGTTCACCGGGCATCGTCATCAGGGTCATGCGCGATTCTTCCAGGCGGCGGCCGCCTTTTTGATGGTTGCACGTTGAGCAGGCCGTCACCACATTTGTCCAAATGTGCATTCCACCCAAATGACGCGGCATGACGTGGTCAATCGTCAGATTATAGACCTTACGCCCGCAATACTGACAGGTATAATTATCCCTGCGGAAGACTTCGCGGCGGCTGAGCTTCACGCGCGGGCGCGGACGTTGGATCATATGCTCGAGCCTGATGACAGAGGGGAGTGGAAATGTCTTTGAAACGGTCTGAATGACCCCGCGGCCGTTTGCAATCAACGCGGCTCTTCCGTCGAGCATCATCCCGATTGCCCGGCGTGTATTGCACACATTCAGTGGCTCAAAATTGGCATTGAGCACCAGAACCAGCGTTTCCATCTCGGCTCCTTGATTTGCTGAATTATACTGCGGCTTAGTGCAGATTTGTGCTGGCCCCTTGTTACCATTTGGTTAAGAAAACTTTTCACCTTTCAAATAGATAGGATAGAAAATATGAACATTCTGATTTCTGGCGGTACCGGGTTTATCGGTTCAGCGCTGACTGATTCTTTGCTTCGAGATGGTCACAAAGTCTGGGTGCTGACGCGCAACCCGGCCTCCGTTCAGCTGCCCGCAGGCGTCACACCTCTGCGCTGGGATGGATGCACCAGCAGCGGTTGGCTCGCCCAATTCTCCCAGATGGATGCGGTGGTCAATTTGGCGGGTGAAAGTGTGGGACAGTGGCCCTGGAACGCTGCCCGCAAAAAGCGCATCCTTGACAGCCGGGTGAATGCCGGTCTGGCAATTGCGGAAGCTTTTCAAAAAGTTGACAAGAAACCGTCTGTTCTGATTCAATCTTCGGGGGTGGGCTATTACGGTCCGCGCGGCAAGGAAACCATTACCGAAGATGCTCCTGTGGGCAATGACTTTATGGCCGGGGTTGCCTCTGCATGGGAAGCCTCCACGCGCGAGGTTGAATTGTTGGGTGTCCGGCGGGCCATTATCCGCACCTCGCTGGTGCTGGATGCGCACCAGGGTGTTCTGCCGCTGATGGCGCTGCCAGTGCGCTTGTTTGCCGGTGGTCCGCTTGGGAATGGCCAGCAAGGCGTTTCGTGGATTCACATTCAGGATGAAGTCCGCGCCATTCGTTTTTTGCTGGAAAATGATCGGGCGCGGGGCGTGTTCAACCTGTCAGCGCCGAATCCTTTATCCAATGCGGAATTTATCCGCGCACTGGCTAAAGCCCTCGCTCGTCCCTACTGGATACCGGCCCCGGCTTTTGCGCTGCGGCCGTTTTTGGGAGATATGAGCACGCTCTTGTTGGATGGACAGTATGTCATCCCGCAGCGCCTGGTTGAGCTTGGATTTACTTTCAATTTTGAAAGCGCGGCCGATGCTTTTCGGCAGTTGTTTTAGCGCTTAATTGGGTCGAACGGGCTATACTATTCGATAGGGTTCGCGTTTACAATTCCGTCATACTTCTCCAAAACGGAGCGTTTTCATGCAGGTTGGCACTGTCCAGAAGCTGATTTCAATTTTTAACCAAAGTTTCCACGAACTGGGGGTCCCCGTTTCTTTGGAAAAGCTGGAAGATCTGTCTGTGACGATTCACCGCGCCATGACGGTGCAGGCGCGTCATTTCCATACGCTGGAACACGTTTTTACCTTTGTCGATCCCAATAACGCCATTCGCACGTTAGCGGCGCTTTATCACGATATCGTCTATTTCCAGGTGGATATGGGCTTTTCGCCCCAGATTTGGGATTTGATTTCTCCCTACATTCGCCAGGAAAATAATGATTTTTACGTGACCGAGAATCTTGCCCCGGAGGAAAGGATCATTTTTATGGCGCTGGATGTGTTTAACCTGCATCCGGGTCAAAAACTATCCTCGGTGGCCGCGCTGAATGAGTTTTTGAGCGTTGTGGTGATGATCAAACAGCTTGGTGAGCTGCTCTCCGAAAAAGATCTGATGCGCATGCTGTTATGCATTGAAGCCACCATTCCTTTCCGCGGCTTTACCGCTGACGGTAAAAACCACTTCGATTTGCTCGAAGAACGCCTGCCCGAAATCATTGACCGTTATCAGCTGGATATTTCCCACGATGAGTTGATCGAAAGCATTAAAACCGCGGTCTTTTTTGCGAACAAGGATATCGAAAACTTTGCCGAAGTGGATCCCGGTCGTTTTCTCGATAACACCTGGAAGTTGTTGCCCGAGACCAATGCCGCCTTGCGCCTGCCAGATGTTTATTCGATTGGCACTTATCGTCAGGCCTTGCTCAAAATGGCAGCTTTTTTCGAAAATCTGAACGTCGATGCGGTTTTCTCGCAGTATCGCGGCGTGCCATCCAACGAAGAATATTCCCAGATGATGCGCCTGGCCAAAAACAATGTTCGTGTGGCCAACAACTATTTGAGCATCAAAATTCTGGGAGTTACCATTCTCGAAGCGCTGGCCAAAGCCACCGGCGGTGACGCCCCGCTCTCCCTGTTTATGGGCGATGTGCCGCGTGAAGGCATCACGATCAAGCGCCTTGAATATTTTCTGCCGGAACTGGAGGATCCCTCCTGGGCCGATCACAACTCCGTGATTTACAAGCTGCTTGAATCGGGCCGCGCCGGTGAAACCAGTTTTGACATGAAAAATTCCCCGCTATCGTTGTTTGTTTACAAGTCCATCCCGCCGGGACAAATGAGCCTGTATTTGCGGCGCGCCCAAGATTTTTATTCCGGAGCGCTTTCTCCGGTGGATTGGTTGAATGAGATCGACACGGCGGTGATTCAGCCCATTGCGCGCGCCAGTTCCATTATGGTTTTTACCCGTCGTCTGGCGCTGCTTAAATTAGCAGGGGAAGAGTCGCCGGTCGAATAAGATTTAGCCGTTATGACTCTGGCTTCCCCGCAGCCGTGCAGCCGTTTTTAGAACCGATTCCCGCCCTTCGTTTTTGCACTCGCTGACAGGTTTCGCCAAAAATCAGCGGCGATTCTGTCCTTTTAGCGGTCACCAGGCTGACGGGGAGTCCAATCTGGGCGGGCCAGCGAAACGGACTCTTTTCCCCGAAAAACTTCCTCATTCTAACGGAATTTCCTGTCGCTCAGGCGCAGCGCGCTGGGTATAATATCCCCATGTCCGAATCAAAAACTTACACTCCCGAACTTATGCCCCGCAAGGGCGAATATACCGCCTGGGCGCTGACAATTGTCGCCGCGTTGGGCCTGTATTTCCTGTCTCAGCGTGAGCCGCTGCCATACTGGGCCTGGTTTTTTGTCGCTTTAATGGCTTTTTCTGCCGTCAGCATTTCGCTGGGCAACTGGATGGATCGCAAGACCTTCATCCGGCTCGAAGCGGGTGGCGTGGTCTTTGAAAATGGACTGCGCAAGACGCGGCTCGACTGGGTGGCGATCAAAGAAGTGCGGACTGCCCCGGCGCGCTGGGGCGTCTCGGTGCAGGTGCTTGGTGAGCGGGCGCATTTTGCCTTTTCCACGCTGGGCGTAATGAAATTCCAGGGCGAGGTGCGCGGGCGCACGGGTTTTGCCGAGGGGCAACACATCCTCGATGAAATCATTCGTTCTGCCGGGCTGACGAGTATGTCGCAGAACGGGCAGTTCAGCGTATATTCCCGCCCGTAATTTTTGCATTATAATAGCGCCATGATTTCGAAGGCTTATTCGACGTATTACGCGTTATTTTAGCCCCCGTACTGTGGAGAAATATGCGCGCCTGCTCCACAGCAGGCGCGTTTTTGTTGAAATTATCGGGCGGGTTCGCCCACATTCCAGGAGGTCAGGATGAACATTAACGAACAGGTTGAACTGCTCATGCAGGGCACAGAATATGGCGACGAGAGCCTGCGCAAGACGATGGAAACGGAACTTCGCCAGCGCCTGATCGACGCGGAGAAGGAAGGCCGCAAGCTGCGTATTTATTGCGGCTATGATCCCCGCACCGCGGATTTGCACATCGGTCATACCGTGACCATGCGCAAACTGCGCCAGTTTCAGGATTTGGGCCATGAAGTAGTTTTCCTGATCGGGACGTACACCTCCTTGATTGGCGATCCTTCGGATAAAGATAAGCTGCGTCCGCTGCTGACGCAGGCGCAAACGCTGGAAAATGCTCACAGCTATGCCCAGCAGGCTTTCCGCGTGCTGGATGAATCCAAGACCACCATTCGCTACAACCACGAGTGGCTGCAGGAGTTGAAATTCGCGGACCTGATCAAGCTGGCCTCTAACTTCACCATCCAGCAGTTTTTAACGCGCGAAGCTTTTCGCAAGCGTTGGGATGGCGATGATGCGGTTTACCTGCACGAGTTTTTCTACGCCATCATGCAGGGCTACGATGCTTATGCCCTGAAAACCGATGTACAGGTGGGCGGCACCGACCAGTTGTTCAATATCGTCACGGCGGCGCGCAAGATCATGACCTCGCTTGGCGAGAAGCCGAATATCGGCATCATTATGTCGATTCTGCCGGGCACGGATGGCGTGGTCAAGATGAGCAAATCGCTCGGGAATCACATTCCGCTCAATTCGACGCCGGAAGATATGTATGGCAAGGTCATGTCCATCCCGGATGCCGCCATGGGACAGTTTGCGCGTCTCGTGACGCGCTGGCTGCCCGCTGATGTGGCCGCCTTCGAAAACGGATTAAAATCCGGGGCGACGCATCCGCGCGACGCCAAGATGAAACTGGCGCATGAGATTACATTCACCTATTACAGCGCCGCTGATGCCGAGCGCGCCCAGGAAGCTTTTGTGCGCCTGTTTCAGCAGGGTAATATCCCTGAAGAGATGCCCGAATTTGCGCTCTCGTCCGGTCAAACGGTGATTGACGTGTTGATTGCCGCCGGGCTGGTCAGCAGCAAGTCGGATGGACGGCGCATGATCGACCAGAAGGGCGTCAAGCTGGATGGGGATGTGCTGGAGAAGGCCGACGCGGCTTTCCCGCATCCCGGCGTGTTGCAGGTAGGGAAACGGCGCTTCGTGCGCGTCAAGTAAAAAATCAGTCCGGAGCCTGTCAGGCTCCGGACTTTTTCTAATGGGTATCAACCGAAGGTCGAGTCGCCGGTGACTTTCCGGCGTATCGAGACCCAGGATGCTGCTATTCTCTATTCCCCATTCGCCATAAATATAATTTGTACAATAACGGCAGATAGACTTTGTCCAGCGCCTGCGCGGCGCGCTGGACCTGGCCGCCAAATCCGCGCTTGAAGCGATAAACGCCCCACAGGCCATCGTGCCGCGTCTCGAACTGGGCCTCCAGGACGGCCTCATCCACGTCTGGGACGCCCCACAGGTCGTATTCGTGGCAGCCGTGCGCTTTGGCCCATTTCAGCGCTTCCCATTGCAGCAGGTAGGTCGGCATGCGGTTGCGTTCCTCGTCTGTGGAGGCGCCGTACAGGTAGTAGGCGCGTGTTCCGAGCGCAAAAACCATCAGCGCCGCCAGCGGCCTGGATTCAAATTCCGCCACCAGAATCTCGGCCATGCCACCGGGGTGGAAAAGGCTGTAGGCTTTTCGATAATATTCCAGCGCATGTACGCCGAATCCGTCCCGGCCGCCGGTGATTTGCATTAAACGGTGAAATCCGTCCAAATCGTCCCAGGCGCGGATGGTGACGCCTTTCTTCTCGGCCAGGCGCACGTTGTAGCGGCATTTTTGTTTCATGCGGGCCAAAAGCGTGTCTTCGCCGCCAACCAACGCAACCATGATGGTTCTGGGTGGCTGGATGTTGTGCGGGCTGATAGTCAAAAGTTTGGAATTAAAATCCGGCGCTTCGTCCTGCCAGCTATCCGGCTCGATTTTGAGAAAAATGGCGTGTTTTTGGCGGCATACTTTGTCAATTTCGTCAAAAAGCTGTTCGAAACCGGACAAAGGTTTGGGGGCGTAAGCCACCGTCAGGCCCAAAGGGAGCTTTCGGAACAGGATCTGGATTCCGTTTTCACCGGAAACAACCCGCGCCACATCCCAGCCAAAGTTGGATTTCAATTCGCCCCATTCCGCCGTTTGTAAAATGTGGGCGTTGGGGTGCTTCTTCAGGAAGTTTCGCCAATCGGAAAAGGAAACCAGGGGCATGACTAAACAACGTCCGTCAGGTCGGCGGGCGGCGGCGTTTCACGGATGGTCGCGCCTGGGACGATTTCGTCGAGCAGGGTGATGATCGCTTCGGGCTGGCTGGCGCTGACCATCTCGGAAAGACGGCTGAGGGTGGTCTGCATGGTGGCGCTGTCGACCATATCCTCGCCCGTCGAGCGGAAAATGTCGGGATGGGCGGTTTTGTCGTAGGATTTATTATCTTCCCACAGTTCCTCGCGCAGTTTTTCGCCCGGACGAATGCCGGTAAAGACAATTTCAATGTCGCGGCCCGGCTCCAGCCCCGAAAGACGGATCAGGTCTTCGGCCAGATCGAGAATGCGGACCTGTTTGCCCATGTTGAGCAAAAAGGCCTCGCCGCCCTGTCCCATGGCGGCGGCCTGCAAAACCAGGTGGACGGCCTCGGGGATGGTCATGAAGTAACGTTCCATATCAGGGTGCGTGATTTGCAGCGGGCCGCCGTGGGCGATCATGCGCTTGAAGAGCGGCACCACAGATCCGCGTGAGCCAAGGACGTTGCCAAAGCGCACCACCGAAAATGATTTGCCGGTGCGGCGGGCGGCATCCAGGATGACCATTTCGGCGAGACGTTTCGTGGCGCCGTAGACATTGGCCGGATGGACGGCTTTATCGGTTGAAATGAGCACCAGCCGCTCCACGCCGCACCTGTCTGCCGTTTCGACGACGTTTTTCGTGCCGAGCACGTTGTTCGCGATCGCTTCCTCGACGTTGATCTGCATCAAGGGGACATGCTTATGGGCGGCGGCGTGAAACACAACTTCGGGTTTCCACTGCTCAAAAACGGCCTGCAAGCGGATTGGATCGCGCACATCCGCGATGATCGGAATCAGTTCCAGCGTGGGGTAATCGGCTTTGAGTTCGAGCAGAGCTTCAAAGATGCTGTTTTCACCGTGGCCGAGCAGAATCAGGCTGGCGGCATTCCAGCGCGCAATCTGGCGGCACAGTTCGCGCCCGATCGAGCCGCCCGCGCCCGTCACCAGGACGCGCCTGCCCTGCAAAACCTGTCCGATCAGTTCCTCGTGGATGCGCGCCGGTTCGCGGCGCAGCAAGTCGGTGATTTCCACTTCGCGCAGGCGGCTGACGTTGACTTTCCCGCCCAACAATTCGTAAATTCCCGGCATGGTGCGGAACGGCACATTCTTCACCCGGCAAATATCCGCCACCAGGCGCACCAGCCGCCCGGGCGCCGACGGAATGGCGATGATGACTTCGTCCACATGATGTTCGTCCAGGGCTTTGGACAGGTCGCTGAGCGCGCCGATCACCGGAACTCCGAGCAGCGAGTGCTTTTGCTTGGCGGGATCATCATCCAGAAAACCGATCGGTTCCAGGTTGATCTGGCGATTTTTCTGCATTTCTTTGACGACCAGCGCCCCGGCATCCCCGGCGCCGATCACGATGATTTTGCGGCTCCTGCCATTTCCACGCGGCGAGGCTGATTCGGCGAGGACGCGCAAAGTGAGGCGCGTTCCGCCTACCAGGAACAACGACAGCAACCAGTCGATAGCCAGCACGGAGCGCGGAAAACCGGGGCCGACGATTCCCATCCAAAACAGGGCCACAAAAATGACCGAAACGATCGCGGAAGCTGTCGTAACGGCTGCGAAGATCAGTTTCAGTTCATTGATGCTGGCGTAAATCCACAGGCGACGGTACAGCCCAAAGAAATAGTACACCAGCGGCTTGATGATCAGCGAAAGTCCGAGCAGCCACAGCGCAGCGGAGATGTAGTAGCGGAAAAAATCGTCAGTGATCTCAAGGCGCAGCACAAAACTTCCCAGCACCGAAATGGCGATGAGAAGAATGTCAGCGAAGAGCACGAAGCGGTTACGGAAACGGAGTTTCATAAAGGGGGAGGCCTGCCAGGATTTCTAAGCGTGCTTCATCCAATCCACGACGGCCTTGATGCCATCCTGAAGCGAGGTTTGCGGCTTGAAGCCGAGCAATTCCAGCGCTTTTCGGGGACTGCCCACGGAGCGGTAAATATCGCCAGAGCGGGTGGGGGCAAATTCGGGGGCGGGTGCGTTCGGGAACAGGCCCATCAGCACGTTGATTAAGTCAACGATGCGGGTTTCGTCACCGGTGCAGATGTTGAAGACCTGGCCCGGGGCGTTGGGATGTTCCGATGCGGCCAGGTTGGCGCGCACGATGTCGCCGACGTCGACCAGGTCACGGGTTTGGCCGCCATCGCCGTAGATAGTGACAGATTTGCCGTCAATCAGGCGCCGGGCGAAGATCGGCACGGCTGCTGCGTACATGCTGTCTGGGCGCTGGCGCGGCCCATAGACGTTGAAATAGCGCAGGGCCACCACGTCGAGGCCGAAGGAGCGGGTATACATTTCAGCGTAGAGTTCGTCCACTCGCTTGGAGACCGCATACGGGGAGAGCGGATGAAGCGGAGTCGCCTCGTCGAGCGGCATCCTGTCCGAGTCGCCATAAACTGCCGCCGAGGAGGCCAGCACGACGCGCCCCACTTTGGCTTTGCGCGCCGCTTCGAGCAGAGTTTCGGTGCCGCGCTGATTGACATCGAAACAGGTCATCGGTTCGTCCATCGAATGCGGCACGGAGACAAAGGCCGCTTCGTGGAAGATAATATCCATTCCGCTGACGGCTTCGCCCACTTTGGCGGCGTCGCGCAGATCGCCTTCGACAATTTCAACCGGTAAACCGGCCAGATTCTCGCGTTTGCCGCTGGAGAAATTATCCAGCACACGGACAAAATCGCCCTGCTCGAGCAGGGCGCGGACAATGTGCGAGCCAATAAATCCGGCGCCGCCGGTCACTAAATATTTTTTCATGCTTACCTTCCTCGTCGTCCCAGCACGGTTCCGACCGTGTTCAAAATGATGACAAGATCCATAATGATGGAACGGTGCTTGATGTAATAAAGGTCGTATTCGAGTTTCACGGAAGTGTCTTCCACGGTGGAAGCGTATCCGTAATTGACCTGGGCCCAGCCGGTGATGCCCGGTTTGGCGAGCAGGCGCGCCCGATAAAACGGAATTTCCTGTTGAAAAGTGGCCACCCATTGTGCGCGTTCGGCGCGCGGGCCGACAATGCTCATCTCGCCGCTCAAAACATTCCAAAATTGTGGAATTTCATCCAGCCGGGTGACGCGCATAAAATTGCCCACGCGGGTCACGCGCGGATCATTTTCTCCGGCCATCTGCGGTTTGCCTTCTTTTTCGGCATCCTGGCGCATGGTGCGGAATTTGATGATCTCAAACTGGCGTCCGCCGCGACCCAGACGTTCCTGCCGGTAGAAAATGGGCAGGCCGCTATCGATAAAGATGGCGATGGCCAGGAATGGCAATAAGATCAGCAGAATAATCAATCCAACAATGGAACCGATGATATCCAGGATGCGTTTGCCGATTTCAAAGAAACTGCTCGAACGGGCTTCATCTACAAATGAGCGGATGACCCAGTCCGATTCGAGGTGGTGGATGGGCACACGTCCCAGCAATTCCTCGTAAAGCGTGGGCATACGGATAATGTCGATGCCGCGCTCCTGCACATCGAGCAGGGTTTGAAAGGTTTCGCCCTGCATTTCGCCAGTAATCGAGACGATCAATTCGCTGATATTCATCTCGTCGATCAGGCGCAGCAGCCGGTCGCTGCTGCCCCAAACGCGGAATCCTTCGATATCCTTGCCGATTTTATCCGGGTCGTCATCAATAAACCCCACCAGATTAAACGGCGGCGGATTGAGGGTCTTATAAATTTCAGCCAGTGTATGACCGTTGGCACCTGCGCCAATCGCCAGCACCCGGCGCGTATTTCCCTGCGAGGTGTACAGGCGGATGTAAACCCAGCGCCAGAGCAGCGTTAGCACCATCACCAGCGCAATAAACACCGCCACCGCGCGCCGATTAATTCGTCCCGGCTCATCCGCGGCGAAGTAAATCAAAAGATAGACAACCCCGGCTACCATGGCCGCCACCAGCACCGCGCGGACTGTGCGAGTCCAACTTGCTGCGCGGTGTAGGTCGTAGATTTCCACCAAAAGCAGCATCCACGCAAATGGTAGCAGGTAGAACCAGTTATCCACGCGCAACCGGAAAAATTCCAGCGAGAATTGCAGCCACTTATCCCCCACGGACCAGTAGTAAATGCCCGCCAGCAGCGCCAGCGCGGCCACAAACAAGTCACCGAGAATTAACAGTGAACGTTGCTCGCTGGGCCGCAATCGTAAGGTCGGTTTTGTTGATTCAGAAGCCATTTATTATGATGTCCACTTTTCCGTCAAAAAACTCCACAAAAAACCACTGCCCCAGGTGACATGCATCACTGCAATTGCCAGTGGCAATCCAAAAGCGAGAAAAAACTCTTTCCGTTTAAAGCCAAGTCGTAAACCAGCCAACCCCAAAATCCCAAAGTATGCCAGAAGCTCAAAGCCAGCCAGCCAGCCAAACAGCGGCCAAAAGATTGCCAGCAGGCCTGCGCAAAGCACACTCACCACAAACAGCGGTGGAAGTCCCTGGCGCCAGCGCAGCGTGCCGGGGTAGCGGCGCAGCATTTTGAATTTCCAAAAGCCATAACGAAAATACTGCTGAGCCAATGCGCCGAACGTCGAACGTGCAAAATAAATCGAGCGGATGGAGGGATCGAGCCAGATTCTACCGTTTAACTGGCGAATCCGTGTGTTGAATTCATAATCTTCGTTGGAAAGGAGCGACTCATCATACCCGCCGACTTTCTCCAACAAAATTCGCCGCCAGGCCCCGAAAGGGACGGTATCCACGCTGGCAGCCTGGGTGGCGTGACGATAGAGCGCATCGCCCACGCCCAGCGGGTGCGCCGCCGCGACAGCGATCGCGCGCGCCATCCACGTTTGTGCGCCCGGACGGATTTCCCAGACGCCGCCCACGTTATCGCCTTTGCCGGCTTCCAGCGCCGCGACAGATTTTTCCACATAATCGGGATACGGCCCGGAGTGGGCATCCAGCCGTAGAATGACTTCACCGCTGGAGGCTTTAATTGCACGATTCAACGCTGACGGGATGGAGCGATTGCTATTATCGATGACCTGCAAACGCAAATCAGGATGTTCATGCTGAAAATTCGCAATCACCTCGCGCGTCTGGTCTGTGGAGCGTCCATCCGCGATGGTCACATCCAACAAAGCGCGCGGATAGGTCTGCGCAAAAATCGCATCCAGTAAAAAACGGATGCGCTTTTCTTCGTTGTAACAGGGGACAATAATGGAAACAGTCAGGGACATTGAATTTGAAGCTGGTCGCTTTCGAGTTGCGCATCCCGCTCTTCAAAACGCGCAATGCTATCTATTTTTGTGTCGCACCATGGTGGTGGCGTTTGGATCGACCAGTGGAAGGCGTACAACAAATTCACTTCCCTGGTTTGCCACACTGCGGACACTAATTTTACCACCATGCGCACGGACGATTTCTCTTACGATCGCCAATCCCAGGCCTGCACCATGCTGCTTTCCGCCCCGGCGCGCGCTATCGGCCTGATAAAACCTGTCAAATATGCGCTCCAAGGATTCAGCCGGGATTCCCGCGCCGGTATCGGTGATGGTTATTTCCACGGCATCTCCCACAGAAACGGCGCTTATTGTTACTCGTCCGCTTGGTGGTGTGAATTTGAGGGCATTATCCACCAGGTTGTTGAAAACCTGCGCCAGCCGGTCACCATCGCCGTTGATCAAGGGCAGCGCGGCAGACTGGATTTCGAGCGTCACACCGGCATCACGCGCCTGCAGCGCAAAGCGCTGGCCTACGCCATTCAGCACGGCGGATAAATTCACTTCTCCATGTTTCAAATCGGCAATCCCGGCATCGAGACGGGCCAGTTCGAGCAGATCGAGCACCATGCGGTGCATGCGCGCGGCTTCGCTGAAAATGACCTGGGCCGATTGTTTCTGCTGTTCCGGCGTGGCAGCCGTTCCATCCAAAATGGCCTGCGAAAAACCTTGAATGGACGTGAGCGGTGTCTTTAGCTCGTGGGAAACGTTGGCGACAAATTCGCGCTGAGCTTGCTGCCCGGCCTGCACGCGCGCCGTCATCTGGTTGAACGCGCCGACCAGCTCCTTCACTTCCTGCGGCCCCTTCAGCGCCAGCGGCTTGGATTCGCTGCCCGAAAACTCCTGCGTGGCCGTGATGACTTGTTGCAGCGGATCCGCCACCCAACGCGCCATCCAGAAGGCGATAAAAAGCGCCAGAACCAGCGCCAGCGCTCCGCCCCACAGCAAAGGCGGCATCAACTCGTCGGCGAAGATATTCAAAAAAGAGACCTTTGGACGGGGAACGGCGGCAACCAGCGTATTCCCATTTTCCAGCTTTTTGGAGACGAACAGCCAGAGTTTGCCCTGGCTGTCAGCCGCTGTCTGGCTGAAAAGGAAGACGCGCATCAGGCGGCGAACTTCCAGGGTTGCGGCTTGTCCGGCGCGCGAATCAGCCAGGATTTGGCGTTTGGGGCCGACAACCAGCAGCCGGGCCTCGAATTGTTTATCCTGAGCTTTGACGAAGGCCTGCAGTTGTTTGGCCGGTAGATTGGCCCAGTCGGCTTGATTGGCGAGTAATTCCGTCTGGACAGCAACCAGCTGCAGGCGTGTCTGCCGGTAGATGAGCGGATTATCGAGCAGGTAAATGATGAAAATGACCGCCACCACCAGCAGGGCAGTCACAATCGAGATCGCATACGTCAACCACAGGCGCGAGCGGATGGAGGCAAACATGCCATCACTGCTCTGAAACCAGTTTGTAGCCCACGCCGGTCACCGTCTCAATTTTGACGGCGCTCTCCGCCAGGTGCTTGCGCAATTGGGCCACATGTACATCCACCGTGCGGGTCTGGCCGTAAAAATCGAAGCCCCAGGCTTTTTCGAGCAACTGCTCGCGGGTGAATACGCGTCCGGGCTGCTCAGCCAGCGTCAGCAAAAGGTCAAATTCCTGGGTGCGCAGGGCCACCGGGTGCTGGTTGACCGTCACCTCGCGGCGCGCGGAGTCAATCGTCAGGTCGGGAAAATGCAAAAGAGACGGCGCGGTCGGCGCGGGGCGGTCAGTCCGCCTTAAAATAGCCTTGATGCGCGCCACCAGCTCCCGCGGGTTGAAAGGCTTGGTCAGGTAATCGTCAGCCCCCAGTTCAAGCCCCAGGATTTTATCGATATCCTCGTCGCGAGCGGTCAGCATGATGATCGGGATTTGATTCCCGGCTCCGCGCAGGCGGCGGCAGACTTCGAGTCCATCCGCGCCGGGCAGCATTACGTCGAGCACCATCAAAGCGGGCCGCAGCCTTTCCACCGTTTCGAGAGCCAAAAGCCCATCCCCGACGGATTCCACGTGAAAACCCTCGCGCTCAAGATACATCTTGGCGAGAGATACGATGGATGGTTCATCGTCGACGAGCAGAATGGTTTCCATGGGTTGAAAAAGGGAATGGGCAAAAAGAGAGAAGTAAACAGGAAAACCGTCTCCCGTTTACTTCTCCAATTTTTCCTAACGGACAGCGATCGCTTCGATTTCGACGACGCCGCCTTTGGGCAGGCCCGCCACCGCGATGGTGGAGCGCGCGGGTGGGTTGGACGGGAAAAACTCGGCATAAATGGCGTTCATTTTGGGAAAATCTGCCATATCGCGGATAAAAACAGTCGTTTTGACAACTCTATCGAGACTCGACCCGGCAGCTTCGAGCACGTTCTTGAGATTCGTCAGCACCTGGCGAGTCTGCGCTTCCAAATCGGCGCTGACGAGTTCGCCGGTCGCCGGGTCGATCCCGGTCTGACCGGAGCAAAAAAGATACCCGTCAGTTTCGATGGCGACCGAATAAGGACCGATGGCTTTTGGGGCTTTTGGGGCAACAATCACGTTTCGTGTGGACATGGTTTTCTCCTGATGTGAATTTGTGGTTTGATTTTACATCAAAAAGCCCGTCCACCAACACTGGGCGACCCAACGGATCGCCCAGTGTTGCCAATCAGTTAGTGTTTAGCCATTTGATGGTGCCGGGGTTGGCGTGCTGCGCGGGTTGGCTGCGCGGAAAGCCTTGAGGGCCTGTCCCAGTGTCTTGAAGGTTTCGCCTACGGTAGTTTCGTATTGCTTCAGGATGCCAGCCAGGCTCTTGATCGTGGCTTTGGCTTTTTCAGCATCCGTCACTTTGCCGCTGGCATCGAAACCATCGTGCGCAGTCAGGATGGTTTTGGCCTGTTCATAGAGCGGCTTGCCCTTTTCGAAGGCGGCTTTGTAGGCGTCGAAAGCCGTTTGAACAGCCGAGACATCCTTGCTATTTGCTTTGGCTTTGTCAATCAGGGTTTGGGTGCTTTTGGTCATGGTTTCGAACTTGGTGACAGCCTCGCCAATGCGGGTGATCCTGGTCTGTTGGTGCGCAAAAACAAGCTCCAGGCGCGCGTTGACAGTAGCGGGATCCTTGGTTGCGCCAGGCGCGGGAGGTGTTGGCCCGGCAGCAAAGGCAGTTGTGAGTGGCAGAGCAGCAAGGCTGAGGGCGGCAATCAGTGCGCCCAGAATGAACTTACGGAAGATTGTGTTCAATTTTTTTCTCCTTTATCAAAAAAGTGGGCTTACAAAGATCATTTTAGCGCGGGGAGATTATGCGAGTGTGTCATGCTTGTAAAACCTTTGTAAAATAGGGTTTTCGTAAACAGCTCTTTCTGTGCAGCCGGGACGTGAAAGCTGCCACATTGCTAAGGGATAACGCAACAAGTCGGGAAGAGATAATGCAACTCAAAAAATAAGGGGGAAGCAACTCAAGAAAAGGCATAAAAAGAGACACCTTCTTAAGGATAATGTGATTGACGAAA
>CAILYI010000129.1 GCA_903838415.1 uncultured Anaerolineae bacterium
AGCGGGTAACATCCGAAAAGGCATATAACCTGCGCAGTTCAGGCACGCGCCGGTAGAGCAGGTAAAAAAGGCTGCTCGCCGTCCCGCCAAAAAGAGTGCCGGTCAGGGCCAGGCTGTAACGCGTGGCTGAGAGCAAGCGCTGATCAGCTGTGCCGACGTCGCTGCGGCCATTTTGGGCTTTATGCACCTCATCAGCCACGTAAACGCTGAAGAAGCCGTGGAATTTTTTTTGAACCAAACGCGCCAGGCCAACCCGCCGCCAGCGGGACATTTGAAAAAGCGGCGTGTTACAAATGGTCTTGCGCTCCTGGGTCTCACCGTCGATGATGACCTTGTCTGCGATCTCGTGCGTGCAAAAGTGCGGGATATGTAAAAGCGAATAGCCGTGCCCACAGGTTGGGCAGCAGGCCAGGCGAGCGTGTTCCCATTCGCCAAGCTCCTCGTTGAAGACCCGCCGGACATGATACTGCACCGCCGGTTGTTCCTCGGCGCCCGCATCGTACTTGGCGGGGTCGAAGGCGATGATGGCAGCGGCCTTGCGTCCCAGTGTCCCGGCTTTGTAGTCGTTCACAAAGTCGAACAGGGTGTACTCGTCGCGATCCATCGTTTCCACTGTCAAGCCCGTGCCGGTCAACTGGATGGCGGGCTTGATGGTTCTGCCCTCGTCCTTGAGGTTGTACTGCGCGAATAAGCCCGCGATGGATTGGGACTTGTCCGGGCTGCAGGCGATCTCGATTCGCAAACGGCCACCGGGGTCAGCGGGAGTCATCGGGTCGATCTGCCAGCGCTGGATACTTGTAATCAGGCCGCCTTTGGCTGTAATGGCGCTTTTTACTGCGGGCCAGCGCCCCGGCTCCGAAAGTACCGGGCGGGTGATGACACGCGCAGTAATCGGCGCGGACGGGTCTGAAGCGCGCTCCAGGTCGCGTTTCCACTTCCAGAGCATGTGACTCGGCACCATGATGACGGCGGGCCATTTATCCAGCAGTTCAAGCGAACTGATGCTGATGGCCGTTTTACCGCTACCCATATCCAAATTCAGGATGGCGGCTCCGTGTTTGCGCATGACGCGCGTCGCGCCGATGGCGAAATGGCGCTGGGCAGAGAACAACCCGCGTTCATCGCGTCCGGGCAGCGCAGGCAGGCCGAGCGCCGATTTGCCGGTCACGGCCCATTCACGGGCGGTCGGTTGGTAGTCATAGAGCGGGTGATTCTTGGTCAGGATCGCGTCCGTGATGGCAGTGACATGCCTGGTGATGAAAGCGCCGACAGATTGCATATCAGCCAGCAGCTCCAGTTCACCCTGCGATTTCGCAACCGTCAGGGTGGCGACATGCCGTTCCTTCTCGACCACGTTGACGGATGTGGTTTTGCCCTTCTCATCGATGTTGTCGCGCTCCTTATGCTGCACTTCCTTGCGACTCATACCCTTGACCAGCGCAGGAGCGCCATTCTGCTCGACTTCCAGCACGCCAGTTTCCTGACCAGTGATAATCATGGTCACATGCCCGACCGAAAGCGGCATGGCGGGCGCAAAAGGCGCGCCCAGCGGGCGGACGTAGGTTGCGCGTCCGTATTCTTCCGAGCCAACCGGCGTGCATTGGTTGGCAGCCTGCGTCAACTGGGCAGGCTCGACCGGCGTGTACGTGAAACGCACTTTGTCCGGCGAGGCCGGGATGCTGTACTCGTGGTTCCCGGCAATCAAGACCGGGATCTCGTTCTCGCTGTTAGCCAGATTGCAGATGGCTTTGATGGCTTCCTTGCTGGCCGGAACGTACTGGGCGCGTTTGCGCAAAGCGAGCACGACCACCTGCTTGAAGCGCTCGTATTCGCCATCTGGAAAGCGCATGATGTGAACCTGTTCGAACCAGCCCAACACCATGCGGGCAAAGCGTTCGCGCCCGTGTGCGCCGACCAGAGTCTGGTCGCCTAGAATACCGCGCGGGATGATGATAACCTGGTGCCCAGTGGGTACAAGTTTGCGGGTGGCGGCATCGACGAAGAGCAGCTCATGCCGGGTGCGGTGTAGCTGGCCTTTTGGATCGCGTTCGTAGATTTCTGACCAGTCATAAGGCGCGTTGTTCAAAACGATTCCAACGCTGGCCGGGCTCCACTTGGAGGCCGTCAGGCCGTAAAACGAAGCAGGCAGGACGCGATCCAGTGTTTTCGCGGCTTCGGCGGCGCGGCTGTAGGGCAGCTCCACGCCCCAGGTCTCGGTTGTGACATCCAGCGTATCTGCAAAACGGCGCAGGGCTTCGCCCGTGCCGCAGCATGGATCCGCCAGGCGAACCGGCTGGGCAGCTGCGAACCAGGTGGCGATCATATCCACCATGGCGTTCGGGGTGGGGTAGTACAGTAGTTTCGATTGTGCTTCCAGGCGTGCCATTGTCTCTCCTTGTCGTGAATCAAAAGAGCGACGTTGAATACGCCGCTCCTTGTGAATGATGAATGTGATGGGAAAATGATCCCGGATTACAAACTGATTTTTCGTCTAGCGATCCCGGCTTCAAGCACTTCTTTCCAGCCGCTGGAGTTCTTCTGAACGCACAGCGCCGAAGAAAAGTCCGGGCCGCTCGTATTCAGGTGGGTCAGCAAGTCCTTCTCAAGACCCGCTGAAAGCAAGAACTCAGCCCACTCCGGTCTGGTTGGCCAGGGAATGGCCAGCGCCAGGCGCTCGCTGAAAACAGATTGCAGATCCTGGTCTTTGGCGACCAGCACGTAGAAATGATCGGCGGTTTGCTCCTGTGGATTGCCCGTTAATGGGTGCAGGATGGTCAAGACATGCCCCTCCGCGCCCGATTGGGAAAGGCCACCGGAAACAGCAGTAAAACCGCGCCGCGCATTGTTCAGGTAATGCGAGACGCCATCAGCTGAGAGGGTCAGTCCCTTCTTCGAGTTGGTGGCCAGGGTGGCCGTAATTGCTCTGAAGCTTTGCGCCTCTGGTGAAACCAGGGTCGCGGCGACCAGCTGATTATTTTGCTCGTCCCAGGCCGCGCTGGAACAGACCACAGAAACATGGTCGTTCATCAGGCGCATGGTGCTCGGGCGCTTTTGTTCGAAGCCGTCTTCCCAGGTCAATTCCCATGCCACCGCGCCCAGGGCGTGATCGGTCGCGAGGCGTTGGTTGACCTTCGCCAACAAGTCGTAGAAACTTTTGTCAGCCGTCCAGACCTCATCCAGCGAGAACTGATCACCATCTTGGATGGTGACCAGCAGCCCGCTTTCGTGGGCGTGGACAGAAGCCAGGCGCAGCGGGACGAGCGGGATATCCGGCAGCAAGTGAGCCTGGATTTCCCAGGTTGGGGTTCCGGTGGAACGCTTGAATGGTCCGGCATCGATTTCGTAGCCGCCATACTTACCCGTGCGGGCAATCTCGTTCACGACTGGCAGCGGGAATTGATCCGCACAGTAGTCGTCGATGGCCAGCAGCATGCCCTCCAGTTGGCGGGCGCGGATAGCCTGAGCTTGTTTCTTGCGGTAGGTGTCATTGTAGTTTTGCATGAATTTCTCTCCTTATATTTCGGCTTCGCAAAGGGAGGGAGCAAGTGCCCCGACCCAGATTGCGGATGAATGGTGCCTGTCCGGATCATATTCGCAGGCCATGTCGAGACGGGTGGCCTCCAGATCTTCGGGCGTCATCAGCATTTCTGCTTCGATCTGCTCGCGGATGATGGGCCACGCGCCGCTGTTGTCCTCGTGCGCCAGGCGTTCAGCGTCTGCCGGGGTGAAGATGGCCGGGTTGCCTCGACCACAGCGGGCGTAGTAGGACGCGCCAAGGCGAGACAGGAACGGGCCGGTTGCTCCGGTGAATGTGTAGCTTTTGTAGCGTTTGAGCGGTGCGGCGGCCTCGTAAATGATCTGGTCGCCCTGCGCGCGCTTTCCAAGAAAGAAAGCCATAAGTTGTGTCCTCCTGGTGTTTGTTGAATTTGAATTGAGCCAACGTGGGGGGTAAGCTTGCCAACGTGCAAAACAACCGTTCAGATCTCGAAGAGAGACACTAACGGGGCAAATTGACCCCGGCATCTTGCGATGTAGGGGCGGATTTGCCGGTCTGAAATTGTTAGTGGATGGGCTGATCGATCGGACGATCAGTAAGGTTACGATACTGAATTAATATAAATAGTGATATATATACTTGCTATATTTATATTAATTCGAACGAAATGGTATAATTTGAGTATGAAGATCAACCGTTCTCTGCTTCCCCAAATCAAGGATTTGCTCATTCCAGGCAAGGTGCTGGTCCTTTACGGGCCGCGCCAGGTTGGTAAAACCACATTAGCCAAGGACTTGATCGATTCGGTATCCTTGCGAAGTCGGTTTATCAATGCGGATGAACTTGTCTACCGCGAAGCACTCTCCAGCCAGAGCCGTCAAAAGTTGGGCGAAGTGTTGGGAGATGCGGAATTGCTGGTTATTGACGAAGCCCAACGTGTCCCCAATATCGGGATTAATCTCAAAATCCTTGTAGATAGTTTCCCGAAAGCAGTCATCCTGGCAACCGGTTCGGCTTCGTTTGATCTCGCCAACAAGATCAGTGAACCCTTAACTGGTCGTACCTTGACTTTCAATATGTACCCGATCAGTTACGCAGAAACCCGCCAGTCCTTTGGCGTGCTTGAAACTCGCAGCCAGTTGGATCGCTGGCTGATCTGGGGAGGCTATCCGCTGGTTCTGACCCAGGAAAACCCCATCCTGCGCGACAAACTCCTGGGAGAAATTGTTGGCGCCTATCTTTATCGGGATATTCTGGAACACGAGGGGGTGCGGCGCTCCGATAAAATTGTCGACTTGTTGCGATTGCTGGCTTTCCAGATTGGACAGGAAGTTTCCATCGCCGAGCTGGCAACCAGCTTGGGAATGGGACGCCCGACCGTTGAACGTTATCTGGATTTGCTGGAAAAGGTGTTCGTCATATTCCGGGTGGAAGGTTTCTCTCGCAATCTGCGCAAGGAAGTCACCAAGAATTCCCGCTATTACTTTTACGATAATGGAGTTCGTAACAGCCTGATCCAAAACTTCAACTCGCTAAATTTACGTCAGGATGTGGGGCAGCTATGGGAGAATTTCCTGATGGTTGAGCGCCGCAAAGCCAATCAGGCAGCATTTCGTTCGGCGAATACTTACTTCTGGCGTACCTATGATCAGAAAGAAATTGACTGTATCGAGGAACATGGCGGTAAGTTGTATGGGTATGAATTCAAATGGGGAAGCAAATCGATTCCCAGAAAAACCAGCAGTGAGTTTCTGGAAACTTATCCCGGTTCAGAACTGAGCATTGTTAATCAAGAAAACTTTGAAATATTCCTGGGATAGTCTTTCGAACTGCTGCACTGCGCCAGGTCAGGGTGTGAAGTAAATAGGAGGCTGAGAACTCCAGAATGAGCGCTGCCAACGAGGCAAATTGACCCCGCTATCGTGCGATAGCGGGGCGGATTTGCGGGTCTGGAACGTTAGTGATTGCCAGGGATGGGCATGAGCAGCAAAATGACGCAGCATGCGCAGCATAGCAAGATTAGCGCGGAAACCACGCCAATCAGGACGGCTTTTTTCTTCGACACCATGATGACCTCCTTGTAGGTTGATACTTGCGATACACTGGATGTTTTTCTTATGTCGTTTCCAACGTAACTCAAGAAAATAATTCGGGTTTTAAGGCCAAATCTGCTCAAAAGTAGGGTGAAAATGGCCTTTTTTCTTGTTTTGGTAAGTTCGCGTCCACGATATTTCAAGAAAACGGAGATTTCGTCCACCGTAACTCAATAATGCGGGGATATTTAGAAACGGCAGATGGTGCAATTTCTTCACCAGCTGTGACCACCAGCCGTTCATTTCCCAAGAAATTGCCAGATATTGCCAGATATGGGAAACTCCGTTTTCTTGAGTTACGCTAGATTCGATTTATTTCTTGAGTTACGCTGGACGCGACACTTACGAAAAACCCAACCCCCTTTCCTTAAGGCTTACAAACAGACCTTTACCCAAAATTAAATGGTCCAAAACCTGTATATCCAAGAGCTTCCCGGCCTGCACCATCGCGCGTGTCACTGCCACATCATCCGGGCTGGGTGTGCAATCACCCGATGGATGATTGTGGCAACAAATAATGGCGGGAGCCATTCGGTGGATGGCGGGCTTGAAGATCTCGGCGATGCGCACCTGGGACGAGTTCACGCAGCCGTGGTACACCTCAACAATATCGAGGACGCGATTGCGAGTGTCCAGCAGAAACACCTTGAGATATTCTTGCTCCAAGACGCTCATCTCGTACTGCACTAAGTGCGCCGCACAAAAGCAACAGTTTTCCTGATGAATGGCCAATTCAAACGAATCAGGATCTTGCCTTGGGTGCTTGACATATGGTGCGACGCGCTATACAATGAACTCGTGATAAAAACCTTCAAAGACGAGCCAACGCAAAGGATTTATCAGCGCCAACTGTCGCGCAAATTGCCGCGCGATATTCAGCAAGTTGCGTTGCGCAAGTTACGCATGCTAAACAATGCGATAACGTTGAACGATTTGCGCGTGCCTCCGGCAAATCGGCTTGAGAAATTAAGCGGTGATCGAGCCGGCCAATGGAGCATTCGCGTGAATGACCAATGGCGTATCTGTTTTAATTGGCGTGAAAGTGACGCCTATAATGTTGAAATTGTGGAGTATCACTAAAGGCAGGTAACTATGGCTGAAAAATTAAATCCCATTCACCCGGGCGAAGTATTACTCGAAGAATTCATCAAGCCGATGAACCTGAGCCAAAACCGGCTCGCAATTGAAATCGGGGTGGACGCGCGGCGGGTAAATGAGATTGTATTGGGCGCCCGCAGCATCACCGCTGATACGGCTTTACGTTTGGGACGTTATTTCGGCGTTTCGGCTCAGTTTTGGCTTGGATTGCAGGCAGAATATGATCTGGACGTTGCCATGGATAAACTGGGCAACCGCCTGGAGCGGGAAGTCAGGCCCCGTCAAATCTCAACCGCCGCTTAGGGCGGCTCAACTACGCCTGCAACTCCGGTTTTGAAATAGACACCTTTGTGGAATGTCCAATGTAAAATGGCAACAAATCTTTGAAAAGACTGTTCCACGCGAAGGTAAAACAGCGAAATTCAACTCTTTACGCGAATAACCGGTTCAGGTTTACTGATCTTTCGAATCATCGGGAAATGGGCGGCAGAAATAAGAATTATGAAGAAAATGCCCAGATGCAAAATGTTCAAAGTCAGTTATCATTAAATTACCCACCCGAGAAATGGGTTGCTCACGAAGCTAGAGTGACGTTCCGTTCTTAGTGTATAGGAGACTCATGATGTTTATAGCCGTTGGTGACGCAAAGATTTATGCCACCGCTTTTGGCTCAACAACATCGCCCGTCATCGTGGGACTTGGTGGTTGGATTGGAAGTTGGGAGTTATGGGCTGAACCATTCGTCATCTTGAGTCAGAATTGGCGCGCCATCGCTTATGATCACAGATGAACTGGTGGTGTTTGAAAACCGACTTTTCTATAGTTACGCAGGAAATCACACAGCTATTGGGAAAATATGATGATCAAGAGAATTCTTACGATATGCTTTTATATAATTTTCTGTACCGCATCAGTGCTTATCTTCGTCTTGATAGGCACTCTTGCTCTGGATACAATCTATCGTTTTATGAATGGAATTCCTCTTGATCAAAAACTTTATCAAGGCGACTTTCTCCTTGGATTGGTTATGTTGGTCGCCTGCCTACCTGAAGTTGGTGTAGGGGTAGGGTTTGGTATATGGCTTACACGAAAGATTCTCCTTAATAGGATGATAATGGAGAAGGCGAAATAACGTATGTTCGTAAGTTTGTGATTATTAAAGTCGGTGGGGCAGTTAACCTCCTACCGCCACTCCTGCTTGTCCTGACGATTTTCGTCAGCGAACCAGACATGAGAAAAAATGATTACCGAAATGAGACCTTTAATAGAAGTTAATCAGCAGGCAACCCACCTGTTGTATAAGGAATTGGGCGTCATAGACGCTGTTCGTTTTCTAAAGCAATTTACCCAGGGCTATGGGAACTACACACAGGAACGAGAGACCCTTTTCGGCAAGAAATCTCTTGATGAAATCGTGGGCGAAATCGAAAAGCGGCGCAAGCCTGGATGACAAAATAGAAGCGCAGGCCTGAAATCCCGGGCCCGCGCTTTTCTTAATGCCAATGTTCTGATCGTGAACGAAACTTCCCGGGTCTCTCACCCAAACCCCAACCCCCTCTCCTTCAACGAAACCCACCTGCCCTGCCCGATCACCAAATGATCGAGCACATCCACATCCAATAACTTCCCCGCCTGCACGATCGCCCTGGTCACGGCCACATCGTCCGGGCTGGGGGTCGGATCGCCGCTGGGATGATTGTGCACCACGATGATGCCAGAGGCGTTTTTGCGGATGGCTTCCTTAAAGACCTCTCCCACGCGCACTTGCGATGAATTGACCGAGCCGCGGTAGACTTCCACCACTTCCAGGACCTTGTTGCGCCGGTCAAGCAGCAGCACGCGCAGGTGTTCCTGTTCCAGGGCTTGCATTTCATACAAAACAAAGTGTGCCGCACAAAAGCAACAATTGTTGTGGGAACCTGCCTGCAACAACGGCCATAGCCTCAGGGCCTTCTTAAAGTCGTCGGTCGTCTGGTCATTTCCGTAGCATAACCAGGTTTTCTATGCTCTTTGCTCTTCAAAATCTGCGCAATCGGTGGACATCTGTAACGAATATTGCGACTTTAAAAAAGCAGTAGTCATAGCCTCAATAATCATTGCAATGCGTGGCTTCTTTTGCTACAATGTAGCTGCATACAGGAGCGCATATGACTGAAATGAGAGTAGGCACGCGTGAGTTGAAGAATAAGTTGAGTGAGTATCTGCGCCGCGTCAAAGCGGGCGAGACGATTATCGTCACGGAACATGGCAAAACCATTGGACAGATTGTCCCGATCAAGTCAACGCTTGAAGAGCGTATCCAGGCGATGGTGGCCGCTGGGCAGGCGGAGTGGAACGGGCAAAAACTCACGCCGTACC
The DNA here is from genome assembly GCA_903838415.1 of uncultured Anaerolineae bacterium. GTDB lineage: Bacteria > Chloroflexota > Anaerolineae > Anaerolineales > Villigracilaceae > UBA5195. The sequence goes on from CAILYI010000129.1 coordinate 9,046, forward strand.
TGCCCAGGGCGGTCAATAAAAGCACTCATCAGCTCTCGGACCTGGTGATAGAGGATCGGGAATGATCCTGTATCTCGATACCAGCGCGCTGGTCAAGCGCTATGTGTTGGAGTCGGGCTCAAAGGATGTAAACATCCTGATCGAGCAAGCCGACAGTGTTGGCTCGGCCATGTTGACGCGGGTCGAAATGGCATCCGCGCTGGCCAAGGCCGTGCGCATGAGTTGGGTGGAGGCTCAAACTGCCGACAACGCCTGGCAGGATTTTCTTTCCCAATGGCAATCTTTCACCCGCTTATCCGTGACGCCCGTCCTGGTCGAGCGCGCTTCACGCCTGGCCTGGCAATATGGACTGCGTGGCTACGACGCCACCCACCTTGCCGCCGCCCTGATCTGGCAGGAAACGCTGGAGATGCCAATTATGCTGGCCACCTTTGACCGGGAATTGTGGTCAGCTGCAAAAACAGCGGGAATGGCGGCCTGGCCGGAAGGTCTGTTATCCTGAGGTAAGAGCCTGTTACATCATGCTATATGGGGGTAACTTGCCCATTGAAAGTGGTATCACATTATGATATTATTTCTTTGTGGATAACAAACACCGCAAAACATTGGAAGCCATTTTCGAAAAGCCGGAGCGGGCCAATCTAGATTGGAAAGACATCGAATCCATGCTTATCGCTTTGGGCGCGGAAATCTCTGAAGGCAATGGGTCCAGGGTGCGCATTGCCTTGAAAGGTGTCCGGGCCGTGTTCCACCGCCCACATCCACAGAAAGAAACCAATAAAGGCGCTGTGAAATCAGTCCTTAAGTTTTTGGAAGCGGCAGGAGTAAAGCCATGATGGAATATAAAGGCTATATCGGTAAAGTCGAAATGGATGATGATGCGGCTATTTTATATGGCGAAGTAATTAATATCCGGGATGTGATCACATTTGAAGGCACAAGTGTTGCTGAAGTGCAAAAAGCATTTCATGAATCTGTTGATGACTATCTGGCATTTTGTGCAGAGCGTGGTGAAAGCCCGGAAAAACCATTTTCCGGCAAATTCGTTGTGCGGTTACCCGTCGAATTGCATCGTAAAGCCTATATTCAGGCAAAATTGGCGGATAAAAGCCTTAACGGTTGGGTCACTGAAGTTTTGCAAACAGCGCTGCGTGAAGGATAAGGTCATAACCCTTGCGCGTTATTTTGTCTGGCTCCGCTTGCAGGTTCGTTATGAATTGGAAGTCGCAGAAAAAGAATTAAGTGAGCACATCAACCGCGAAGTAAAGGTGCTTCACAAACCGGTTGCACACGCTTAGCCGGGCAAGCTGGCACCGTGTGTGTACGATTAAAAAACTAACAACCACGCCGAGTTATCTGAAAATTCTGGGTCTGACTTACGGCATGGATCAAATTCAAATAATCTGATGGTTTCCCTTATGCTATACTTAATTCATGAGTGATACTCTTGTTCGCATCAAGCGCGCCATTTTGTCTGGTCGCTACGCCTTCAGCGAAAAGGCCAGTTTGGAATTGGAATCTGAAGGTTTGACAGAATTGGATATCGCCGAGTCTATCGTCAATGCAGTTGCAATTTATAAGACCATTCGCTCTCAAAGCCCATATCGTCCGCAGACCAGGGAATATTTGCATATTATCCAAAGCACAAACCTGGAAGGCTTGATGGTTTACTCCAAAGGCAAATTGGTTAAACAAGCCGAAGTTGAGACCTATTATTTCCTGATTTCTTCAAAAAAGGCCATCTAAAACTATGAGCACTACACTTATCATTAAAACTTGCCCAACTTGCGCCAGCGACAAAATCCAATTGGTAGTAAAGGATGTCATCCGCAAATATAAAGGCCAAACTTACACCGTACCCGCCGTGGAATTTTATGAGTGCCCAAATTGTGGTGAAAAAGTATACGATAAAGCGGCCATTCAAAAAATTGAAAACTATTCACCCGCTTATCGTCATGAACATGCATTAGCTGAAGTCTAAAACACGGGGTTTGTGTATCTTTTCAAAACAAAAGCGCCAAGATGTCATTTGGTCGCACAATCACACACGATTGGTTGAGTTGGGGTTTTGCTGAGTAATTTAGTCTGGGGGAATGGACATTAAATTACTGATACCTGGCAGGTTTGGGGCTCAGGCGTGTGGCTCAGTTCAACTCGACCAAACCCCGGAAAGATCGGGGCAATGTGCGGCGGCGCATGGAATAATCCCAGTTCTTGCTTGGGATAGTGCCCTTCATCTGCCTTTCACCCTTCTTGCCGCACAGAGTCCCAGCTTTTATGGGATCAATCCTTAATTCGTTTCTTTACTAACAAAAGCATTAAAAGCATGAGAAAACAGAGTTTGAAATTCTTTATTACACTGGTAATTATTTGCCTTCTCGGCGCATATCCTGCTTATCGCATTTATCTTGTTTGGCATCTCAACTTGCATCTTGAGCAATTTATGGCGCGACAAATAATAGCTATACAGGAAAAAAATCACGATGATAAGTGGTTTGCTTCAAGAAATTTAGTTAAACCAACCAAATATTTTGTCTATAGAAGTGAAGCATATTACATTCACAGCAATTGGTTTATAAAAGACGATATAGATAGAGGCTATCAATCATATTGGATTTCTCAAACAAACAACCAGCGTAAAGTATCTTCTAAAGAATGGATTAGAGAACTTTCAAAATATGGTGGCGGAACGCTCAGTTGGACATATCAGATTCGACCTGTATCAGGCTCAGTAGTCTGTATTATGGTCACAGCTCTCCCTCCTCAAAATTGGACGGGGCCGATGCATAGTCTCACTGGGGTAAGCAGATGGTCGTTAGATACATCCGAAGATTCATGGCAATTGACCCCATATTATGATGGCCCATGTGAATTTAGAGATACAGAATTGTTACGAACATTATTACTCTATGTTCAGTAAGTAAAAACACGTTGCAAATTTAAAGCCTACCCAATTATGCTTGGTGAAGCGGTACCGCTACGGGGATGATAACGCCCACCCCACATCACCGCCACTCTCGCATGTCCTGACGGGATCTGGACATTATAAAAGAATGATTACCGAAATGAGACCCTTAATAGAAATTAACCAGCAGGCAATCCATCTGTTGTATAAGGAATTGGGCGTCACTGATGCTGTTCGTTTTCTGAAGCAATTTACCCAGGGCTATGGGAACTACACTCAAGAACGAGAAGTTCTTTTCGGTAAAAAATCTCTTGATGAAATCGTGGGCGAAATCGAAAAGCGGCGCAAGCCTGGATAACAAAATAGAAGCGCAAGCCTGAAATCCCGGGCCCGCGCTTTTTCTTATCCCAATTGTTCTGACCGTGAATAAAATCTTCCCCGCCTTCCTCACCCAAACCCCAACCCCCGCTCCTTCAAACTCACCCACCTGCCCTGCCCGATCACCAGATGATCCAACACATCCACATCCAGCAACTTCCCTGCCTGCACGATCGCCCTCGTCACAGCCACATCGTCCGGGCTGGGCGTCGGGTCGCCGCTGGGATGGTTGTGCACCACAATCACCCCGGATGCGTTCTTGCGCACCGCTTCCTTAAAGACCTCGCCCACCCGCACCTGCGATGAGTTGACCGACCCGCGGTAGACTTCCACCACTTCCAACACCTTGTTGCGCCGGTCCAGCAGCAGTACGCGCAGGTGCTCCTGCTCCAAAGCCTGCATCTCGTACAAAACGAGTGCGGCGGCATCGGCGGGTGAATTGATCTGTACCTTCTCGCCACCGTAGTCGGTCAGACGAGCGCCAATCGCCAGGGCGGCCTTGATACGGATGGCAGTCACCTGGCCAACGCCGCGCACCGAGCCAAGTTCATCGGCATGCGCGCGCTGGATCTGGTGGATGTCACCCTGGAAGCGAGCCAGCACGGCTTCGGCGATCTCGATCTGTTTCTCCCCGCCAACTACCGCCGCTAGCAATTCAGCCAGGCTGCAGGCCGACGCATTTGCTGCAACGCGGTAGGCAGGCTGGTCACGCAGCGGGAGTGTCTTCAGTTTGGGGAGCTGGTAGGATGGGGGAGTTGTGAAAAGGGCGTTCTGGGTTTGCATGTCGGTCTCCTGGTGATAGTGAAACAGGAGACGGATTCCTGCCACAGTGGGGACTGAATTGCCGTCCCCTGTTCGGGAAAGTGGTGATGTTGGATGTGAAATTACGCGCCGATCTCGGCGCGCAGTAAGCCTTGTGAAAGCACCTGGTCAGTCGGCAGAATGCCATCCCAGGCATTGATCTGTTCTCCTTCGCGCACGACCACCGGCGGAAACCGCCAGGGGTTGGCAGCCAGAGCCTCGGCCATGAAGCGCGAGCGCTCCTGCCAATAATGCGCGCTACCTTTTTTCGAGCAGCCCCAACCCGCGCCGTGAAGGCGGGTCGAAAGCTTCGCATCGACGTAGGCGGGAGCGCCGCAGATCGGGCAGACTTCAGGCGCCAGGACGTGATATCCATGTGGTGTTTCGGGCGTGCGTTCGCCACCATGTCGCAGGTGACCTGCGACAGCCGAGACAGCCGGGCAGGTTGCGCCCAGTGAACAGGTGCAGCGTTTATCCTTGCCGATATGATGAAAGCGCGGCTGGACATCCGGCCCCAGATCGACCACGTAGAAGTACCCTGAAATGCAGACGGTCGCATCGCGTAGGATACTGTTCAAATCGAGCTGCTGTGTTGAAACGGGTTGAGATAAAACGATCATACGATCTCCTTTTGCTCCTTTAGACGTTCCGGCCAGGCTTCGCTCAGTCCGAGAGAGACGATCTCATGCCACAGCATGCCTTCGCCGTTGAGATATTCGGAAGCCTGATCGATGAGGTGACCGAGATCTGGCTGCGATAATCGCTCAGGCGCCGTACCGCTCTCGATCAGGCGCTGGGTCAAGACCGTGATCACGTCCTCGACCGTGACGCGGAACAGGCTTTCGTCCGGGGCGTAGCCCAGTTCACGAAAGCGGGCTTGCAGTAGAATGGCTATTTCTTGTGGGGGTAGCATGGGGTGTTTTCTCCTGGTGATGATCGATTGTGGAATACAGCCAACGTGGGGTGGTACGGGCCAACGTGAAGAGCAACCATTCAATCTCGCGGAGAGACAGAAAGGCAAATTGACCCCGGCATCCAGTTGGATGTCGGGGCGGATTCGCGTTCTGTTCAGACGGTCTGCCCGGCCAGCATTTCGGCCAGCAGGACCAGGCGTTCATTCTCGATTTGTTCGCTGCGTGCCTGGCGAATGACGCCATCGGCCTCGATTTCAGCGCACAGAAAAGCGTTGAACCAGCGACCAGGCAGGAAGTAGTTGGCCTCCATTTCCACGGTCTCATCACCGACAATCTGCCAGCGCCAGTAAGCCACTTTGGAGAGTTGCTCGGAGAGCAGGATCTGGTCGACCAGATTACTGCGCCGGGTATCCGGCTGGCCTGTGAAGACTGCCAGACTGCGCACGATCAGGTTCGTGTTCAGGGCCGGGATGAACTTCTCGGAGTATTCGCGCACCAGGGCAAAAACATCCTTGCTTGACCAGACCCTGAAGGCCCGTCCGCTGGGATGCAGGATGACCTCGCGCCCCAGCCAGCTGGCTATCTTGTAGGCCATTTCTGGGTACTCAAGGTCGCGGGCGCTCTGTGCCCAGGATGCCCGGATGGCGCGCAGTTCGGCCAGCGAAGTGTCCGGTAGGATCTGAGCCGGGGTGATCGGCATACGTTTTGCGAGCGTGGTTGGGATCGTTGTCAGCATGGTGAGCCTGCTAATATTCCGAAGGCAGCATGACTACGATCCCGTTGTTATTCGTCATTGGTGACATACAGGCAGACTTCACCCAGCGCGAAATCGGCGAAGGGGACTTCCTGGGTAACCAGGAGGCCGCCGTTGCCGTTTTCGCAGGTCACTTTGCCAACGGATTCTTTCACTGTCAGCTTCCAGACCTGGAAGGACTCGCCCTTGACCGGCTTCTCGCGTTGATAACTGGCGATGATGTCGATCAGCCAGTAAGCGGTGCCACCGATCAGCCCGGCCTTGTCAGCCAGGTACTTGGCGCCGTCGGTCAGCAGGAAGTCCTTGCGCAGCCAGGGGTAGCGCAGGCGGTGATACTCTTCCGTGCCGGTGAAATGCGGCAGGGCCGCCTCGATCTCGGCAGCCAGTTTCTCGCGTTTCTCATTCATGGGATTTTCCTCGTGGTGGGATTGGACTACGCTTCGACGGTTTGTGTCGCTTCGGCAGCTTTCGCAGCGGCGACGCTGTTTTCAAGCATCGGCATGAGCAGGTAGCGGAACCGATCTGAATCACCGGTCAGCATGGCCGGGGTGTTCTCGGCGTTCAATAGCAGGAGCACGGCTTCCGAGCCAACCGCTTCGATGCCCTGTTTGGCAAAGATGCTGTTGAAGGCGATCGGGAAGGGCATCGCCACCGGCAGCGCCGTTTCACTCTTGCCAGTTTCCGCCGAGTCGCCCTCGATCAGCAGATCACTCTCGCGGCCCGGCTTGAAGCGCACGACATGATTGGCTTCACGCGCGAAGACTTCCGCGCGCTGAATGGCCGAAAGGGCGTCTTTTCCGGGCAGGCTGAGCGTGTGCTTGAAAACGTTCGGGATGATCTGCTTCCAATCCGGGAACTGGGCATCCAGCAGCTGCACCCAGACGCTGACCGCGTTCCAGGTGAACTGGAGCGAGGCGGCCTCCTTCGAGCTGGAAATGCTGACGGTCTGATCGTCGTCGGGCAGGATCTGCACCAGTTTCAGCACCGCTTGGCGCGGGAGCACCAGGCTGTTATGTCCTTCCGGGAAACTCAACGGTAGTTCCAGCCTGACAACCGCCAGGCGGAAACCATCTGCCGCTGCCAGGGTCACGTCAGTCTCAACCCTGGCCAGCTGAACGCCAGTCAGCGCCGGGCGCGCCTGATCCGTGGATGCGGCGATCACGACCCGCTTGAGCGCGGCTTTCAGCATGTGGGCCGGGAGCACACCCAGCGGGGTGTCCGCGCCGGGAGCGGGTGGAAATTCGTCGTGACCGAGCGCCTTGATCTTGGACTTCGCGCCAAGTGACTTGACTTTCAAGGTGGTCGTGGGCGCGTCATAAGCCAACTCCACCGTCTCGGCTTCACTGGCTGCGATGATACTGGCCAGGATACCGGCGGGCACGGCCGCTGAAAACGGGCTCTCTACCTGTACGCCGATCCGGGTGCGGATGGTGATCTCCAGGTTGGTGGCGGTCAGGATCAGGCTGTCAGGATCGGATTGCAGATCGACGCAGGTCAGGATCGGCAGGGAATTGTTGGCGCCGGTCGCTTTGGAAACAAGGGCGAGCGCGGCGTTGAGTGTGTCGCGTAGGATTTTCATGTGTTTTCTCCGGGTGATGGGTGATGCCTGGAGACCGCCACAAAGGTGGCGGTCTCCAAGTGTTTTGCTGGTGTTAGAACGGAATATCCGCATCGTCAGTGCTGCCAGACGGAACCTGATCCGCAGTTGCGGATGACCCGTTAGCGGGGCGGCTGTCCAGGAACTTGATCGCCTTGACCGTCAGCTCGAAGCTGGCATGTGGCGTACCATCCTGACCGTTCCAGATTTGGGGACCACCCGTGACCGGATCAGCGGTCAGCAGACCCTCGACGTAAACCTTCGAGCCTTTTTTGAGATAGGAATTGCAGGCTTCGGCGGTCTTGCCCCAGGCGCTGCAGCGGAACCAGAAGGTTTCCTTGACCACTTCGCCGTCGCTGCCGGTGAACTGATTATTCACGGCTACGTTGAAGCTGGTGACTGCCTTGCCGGATGGGGTGAAGCGCATTTCCGGGTCACGTCCGAGATGGCCGATGATGGGAAGTTTTCCGAGATACATGATGTTTTTCTCCTTGTGATGAATGGGTGAGCCGCGCCCTCGACGAGAACGCGGAGAATGTGTTTATTTGGTCGTAAATGTGACCAGGCTGGGATTGGCCTTGACCCAGGCGCGCATATCTTCCTTGCTTTGCGCAGCCTGACTGCCGTTGTGCTTGCAGTAGGCGTCGAAGGCGACCTGTTCGTTCACGTCACCGTTGACGCTGGTTCCGTCCAGATAGCGACGGACTTGTGCGGCTGCACCGGTGGATGGTTTCACCACAGGCTTGCCGGACTCGTAGCGCACCAGCAGACGCTTGTGCGGCTCCTGACCTTCAGCACCCGTCGCTTTCCACTCTTCCCATTTCGGAGAAAGTTTCCAGACCAGTTTGATCGGGCGCGGCAAAGGCGTGATGTATTTGCCAGCCTTGTTGTCATCGCGGGCAATGGCCAGTGAGCCATCGTAGACCGTCAGCCCGGCCAGATGCAGACCAGTAGCGGCTTCAAAATCAGCCACATCCTGCTCATTGTTCAAATACAAATGCATGAACTTTTTGAGCAGCTTCGTATTGGCGGAGTAGAAGTCGACGATCGGTGTGTTGTCCTTGGCATTGCGCAGGGACACTGCGTTGACTTCTTCGGCCAGCTCGCCTTCTTCCAGCCCTGGCGCAGTGACAGTGAAGCCAGCGTCGATCAATGCGGCAACCGAGTTGAACATCGCCCGGGCCTGATCGGCGCTGAGCGGTTCTAGCGGCACGGGCAGTGAAACCTGGGCACCAGCGGGATGGAAAAGTTTCGTCCAACCCGTGACTTGAGTGTTTGAATCCATTTGTCCTCCTGGACATTGTGAGAATAAAATGCGGGCGGCCTCGATATGCTTGCAGGTGAAACCGAGGCTTTGTCCGCGTTGAGTGAAATCCTGGCA
>CAILYI010000130.1 GCA_903838415.1 uncultured Anaerolineae bacterium
ATCCAAATCCAGTTCCTTATTTCAGCAATATTTCTAGCGCTTACCAAGGTGCTCAGCGTTCCTATCAAACGACCATACAATTCTTCGCTGCTATTCATGGTTAAGCCTCCTTTGGATTTCACCTATCCAAATTATGGAGCGATCCCGCGTTAGCAGCAATAATTAATTCTGTAAGGTGCTCAGCATATAATAATAAAAATTTTCACAAGCAAGGTATTAGTTGTCTTTGATTGATGATGCAACAAACAATAGATAGGCTTGAACGACCCATCATCTTTACGGAGCTCTGAAGAAATTGAATCTGGTCTCTGTTACTTCCAAGCCACAAACTGAATTTTTTTACCAACGATTTAATTTCCGTACAGTCCGCCATGCCAGTAAGCAACCCAATCCGTCTATAAAAAAATATGTAATCTTACTTATAGGTATCCGAACAAAAGAAACATACAATCAAAGTGCTGGGGCTTTCAACGAATTCCGTTTCCATTCAACGTAATACCTTTTCAACCAATCCAATTCTTTTCGATCAGGGCCTAAACTATGGTGTTGTCTTTGTTGAAAAAAAACTTACTCGCCAAAATGACCATCACTTCACGAAATGTGACCGGTCACAGGTAAATAATCATGACAAACTATTTCTGGATCTTTTCAGTAGTTTTTGCCATTGCTATCTCAATCTTGTTGATAGCTTTGTTGCTTCGCGCAAAATCAGCCAGAGGAAAGACAAGTCTATTTTCTTATGCCGGCTCATTGTTGGGCGTATCTTTATTGGTTGTATTGATTTCATCAGTAAATAACTTCCAGACTGACAAAGCGCTTTATTTTTGTATTGGATTAACATTTGCTTTCCTGCTAATGGCACTGACGATTCTTCTGGTCTTCTTCCTCGAATATACCAACCGGCTTAGCTGGCTATCACCCATCAATATCTTGGTGTTGGGGCTTCAGCCCACGCTAACATTTTGCGCCCTTTGGTTTGGTCCTTCTGAATGGTCTTATAGATCAATCAGCAATGTTCTATATTTCGGCGGCCCGTGGATGTGGATGGTATATATCTACGGACAATTTCTCGTTTTCTTTTCCATCATTATTTTTATCAGGGTTTATCAAGCTGTCCACCCCATTCGCGAATGGTCGCGGCTGGTCGTTTTAGGTTTTTTCGCAGTTTTGGTTATCCAGGAATTAAGTTTACTGAATATACCTGTCCGGGATTATCTGGCGCTTTACCTTGCAGCACTCTCGGTCATGGGGCTTATCATTGCCTATGTCTTCCTGTTCTCCGGCTTTTTGGGGATGATCCCCATTTCAAGAGAAACAGCCATTGAAAAAATGCCAGATGGCTGGACAATTATCAATAATCAAAACCGCATTCTCGACCTGAATAATGTAGCTGAATCAATTGTTGGGGATCGGGAGCATTTAATCGGAAAAGATGTCAGGAAGATTTTCAGTAATTGGGATACCGTTTTGGAAGGTGAAAGCGGCGAAGTGGAAGTCCAGTTACAGGGCCGGGTTATGTCACCTGACCAGAAGAGAGTTTACAGCCTTACAGCCATCCCCATCAACGAACCGTATGTGGGGAAAATAGGCTGGCTTGTGCTATGGCGTGATGTTACGCTCAGACTTTCTCGTGAGCAATCTCGCCGTCGCGCGCAGAATGAAATGTTCGGGTTGTTATATTCCATCTCTGCGGCTGGCGGCCGAGCACAAAACCTGGATAACTTCTTTAATGCGACCATGCAAGACGTCATGCGGGTTTTCAAATGTCATCCTGGGATCGTTTTTCTGGCAGATAAGGATGGGGCTGCCTCCTCCGAGTTATTCCTGGCGGTGCAGTACGGTCTTTCAACGACAGCGCAGAACAAAATGTACTCAATTTCCAAAAAAGATCCCCTGATGGCAGCTGTGATAAGAACGCATGAACCACAACTGGTGCAAATGGGTCCATCGGTAGTTATGGACAAACGAGTTGCGGAATCGATGTGGAATTCTCTCAATGGTTCGCTGGCGCTAATCCCCATGCTGTCAGAGGATCTATTGATTGGAGTAATGTGTCTGATGCGCGAAGCCAGTCAGCCCTTTACGAAAGAAGAGCTCAGTAACATCACCATCGTGGCCGAACAGGTAGCCAATTTTGTAAGCGGCGATCGCCGTCGACAACTGGCGATTGTATTAGCCGAACGGCAAAAATTAGTACGCGATTTGCATGATTCCGTCACTCAAAAATTGTATGGACTGGTCGCCCTGACGGAAGCTGCAAAATCGGGGCTGGAGACCGGGTCAACAGAAACCATGGTTCAGGTTCTACCCCGGATAAGTGACAATGCCAGACAGGCGTTAAAAGAAATGCGGCTTTTCGTATACGGCCTTCAGCCGGTTGATATTGAGCGGGAAGGGCTCGAATCAGCCATCCAACAACGACTCGCCGCGGTCGAGGGTCGTGCAAACGTCAAGGCACGGTTCATCTCCGATGAAAACATCAACCTCCCCATAGAAAAACAAGTGGCTCTCTATTTCATTGCCCAAGAAGCCCTTAATAACGTATTGAAACATGCCAATGCATCTTCTGTGACCTTGAATCTAACCCAAAACGAATCGAATATCTTTTTCGAAATCTCGGATGATGGGAACGGCGCCACCCCCACCCAACTCAAGGGCGGAGGCATGGGCCTCAAGAACATGCACTATCGGGCAACGCAGATTGGCGGCAAGTTAAAGCTCACTTCAATTCCGGGCAAAGGCACTCAAATCAAGGTCACGTTGTCAAAAGAAAGCCGCGATTAAATATACATTTCCCACCTGTGCGCTGGTTTATTTGCCCAGTGAAGAAGAGTCAAAATGGCTTGCTTGAGTTTTCGGCTGTGGGAAAAACAGGCGATTTACGATCACCATCCATCTGCGAGTGTATAATACAATTTGACCAATAATTGGAATTAAGGGACATTAATGAAACCAATACGCATCCTGGTGGTTGAAGATCAAGCCGTCGTCAGAGATGGGATTGTGACCGTTCTCAATACCCAGCCCGCTGTTGTGGTGGTTGGACAGGCCATAGATGGCTTACAAGCCGTAGAATTAGTGAAAGAAACTAATCCGGATGTAATCTTGCTCGATCTGGCCATGCCCCGGCAGGATGGGATCACCACTATCCCCAAAATCCTTGAGATTAATCCAGCAGCACGAATTTTAATCCTGACCAGTTTTTCCGATAGCGAGCATGTTTATCAAGCCATTAAAGCCGGGGCAATTGGTTATTTATTAAAAGATGTTACCCGTGAGCAATTGATGCAAGCGATTTCTGATGTATCCACCGGTCAGCCATCGTTGCCTCCTTCCATCGCCATGAAGGTAATTCAGGAAATCAATCACCCCACTCAGGTGACCTACACCGATGATCCACTCACTCCGCGTGAATTGGAGACTTTGCGTTTAATCGCACGTGGTCTGAGCAATAGTGAAATTGCAACCAAAATGTTCGTTCATGAGCGCACAGTTGCAAAGTATGTTAGCCATATTCTCGATAAGTTGCATCTGGCCAATCGTACCCAGGCGGCACTTTATGCGCTTGACAAAGGACTGACTTCGTCCGAAGCAGCCCAATAAAATTTGTTCGCAATGATGAAGCGGAAGGAGAATTCTCCTTCCGCTTTTCTTTTTGTCCAACCTTGTTCAGGCAGGAAAAAGTGGTCATTAATGACCATTTTTTCCTGCCTGTTTTGTAGATGGTCATTTCTGGCGCAAATGGCAATTTTTCATGGTGCCAAATTCCGATTCGGTCATCCCCAAATTGGGCAAAAATGGGTGACGAGCACCCTATTTTATCCGGTCATTTCAAGGGCCGGGAATACAGTATTTACGAAGCCTTTTTATTACGTTGAAATGGTGTCAATCGCCACCCCGAAAGCCATGTTTAGTCGGTTTCTCGATAAAGGGCAATTCTGTAAAATAATTACAAGTTCATAATAATTTCATAACGATTGCATTTCAGCAAGAACACTTTGTGAGTAGTTTTTCTACAACTGGAGGCTAGTTTTGTTACTCGGTAGTAACGTTTGTTCCGTGGATGGATTGGGGCGAATTCAGTTATCTGATAGTTTTTTGGGATTCATCAAAACAGGCGTGGTGATGACACAGGGCTTTGAACGCAATCTACTCGTTATGACAGCTGACTCCTTCAACGAAATCGTCCGCCAGATTGCCGCGATGAGTCAGACCGACCCGATGGTTCGCTTACTCTCCCGGATTTTGCTGAGTAATGCGCAGGAAGTCCAGGTTTCGGAGAATAAGGAATTCTCGATCCCGGAACATCTGCGGAAACTCTGCAACCTGGAACAGGAAGCGGTTGTGGTTGGTCTGGGAGATTATTTTGAGATCTGGTCTCAGAATGCCTGGGAAATCCAGATGAATCGCATACAAGATTTTGACGCCAATGCAAATCGCTTCGTCAGCCACAACCTGGTCATTCATTAATTGGCCTGAAATTACTTACTCAAATATTGGACACTAAGAGGCAGATAAAATGAGCACTTTTGAATACCTGACAGCCAATGATTTCGACCGTGCCTGGTTGAATTTTGAATTGGATTTACCACTGAAGCCCAGTCAACTGGGAGTGCCGAACCCGTTTTATGTTTCCAGGCCTGAAAACCCAATTGCCGAGCTAACAGATGGTTTACTGGCGCCATTTTTCCGCGCACCCAAATTCTTCTTCTCCGGGCATCGCGGCTGTGGAAAATCCACCGAACTGCTGCACCTGATGTCGAATCCTGAAATTCAGAAAAAATACTGGCCGATTAACTTTAGCATCCGCGATGAAGCGGACATTATCGACCTTGATTTTCGTGACGTATTACTGGCAATCGGGGGACGTTTATTCCGAAGTTACCACGAACAGGGCGGCAAACTTCCAGAACAACTTCTCAAAGAGCTAAACAGTTGGCGCGGCAAAGTGGAGCAGGAGACAAAAACTGTGCTCAATGGCCGAGTCGATTATGAGGCCGGAGCAGCCATCAGTACTTTTTTTGCCAACGCTGGGATCAAGATGAAGTTGGAACCGGCCACTCGGACAGAAATGCGCCAGGTTTTTGAAAAAGATATTACCGGGTTGATTAGCGTCATCAACAATATTTCCACGGCGATTTATTCCCAGGTGAAACGTATTCCCCTGGTTTTGATCGATGACATGGATAAACCGGACCTTGAAGAAGCCAGCGCAATTTTCCATGATCGCCGCGAAATCATGATGCAGCCCAACTGCGCCATTGTCTACACCGTTTCAAGTGCGCTTTTCTACAGCAAAGACTTTGATGCCATCCGGGACCAATCCATTTTTCTGCCGAACATCAACCTGCACCGGCGCGCCCACCAGGATGATCGCACCGTCGAAGGTTACGAAACCCTGCGCAAGTTTGTCCAGGCCCGTATGGACTTGAAATTAATCGAACCGGAAGCTCTCGATGAAGCGATCACTTTTAGCGGCGGCGTCTTTCGAGAGATGGCCCGCATCATGCGCGCCGGTATCGGGCGGGCCCGCAGGCGCAAGGCTGCACGCGTTGAACGCACCGATATCGATTGGGCGATCACCGAAATTCGCAATGAATATCGCCGCATTCTTGACAAAGATGATATGGCGCTTCTGAAGCAAATCCACCAGAACAATCGCCTTGAATATGACAATCGCTTCAAACCTTTATTGCAACTGCTAGCCGTGCTTGAATATCGAAATGGTGAAAATTGGTGCGACATTCATCCTGCACTGAGGAGTCTGGTCAATGAGTAATGCGAATGGTTCTTCCCCTTTAGTTCTTGAACCCATTGAAGATCGCATCGACATCCTTTTTAAGGAACTCGAGTTAGCCAGAAAATGGCAGCGCCCGTCAATTTTATTGGCGATTTATAGCTCAGAATATGTGCATGCTGATGCGGCTACCTCGCTGGAAAACCAGCTGTTGGACATTGGACAAAAAGTTGTCCACATCAACATCAAAGACTCTGACGGCCTGGATATTGCCTCGCTCATTTCAGCGGTTGAAAACACAGAATCCGCGATTTTCTTTGTGGATGGGTTGCGCTGGGCAGGTCAAAAGGACGGCTCAAATATTTATCGCGTGCTCAATACTTCACGCGAATATTTTGTTACTCATCACATTTGTGTTGTGTTCTGGTTGACCGAAAACGAAGCCATCAACCTGGCGCGATACGCTCCCGATTATTGGGCATATCGCCACCGCGTGGTCGAATTTATCGAATCGCCGGAACCGGAACAAATCCTGCTACGGTCACTGAGTTCAACCTGGCAAATCCTGGGCGAAGATACTGACACCATCGAAAATACCGATGAGAAAATCGCCCTGCGCCGCGCCATGCTTGACGAACTGCCGAACAGCACCGAAGCCATGGCCATTCGTAGCAATTTGCAGCTCTCGCTCGGCATTCTCCATTGGCGCAAAGGCGCCATGGATAACGCCATGGAATATTTGAACAATGCCCTGGAAATAGCGACACGCATCAGCGAACCTCGCCTTCAAGCGGCCTGCTTCAATGCGATTGCAATCGTCCAGACCGATATGGGCCTGGTTGACGACGCCATCAGTTCTTACCGAACAGCCATCAACCTGACTCCTGACCAAATATTTACCTGGAACAACCTGGGCAATCTGTACGAAAAGCTGAATCGCTGCGATGAAGCCATCGACGCCTTCACCAAGGCGCTTGAACGCAATCCCACCGACGCCCTGGCCTGGAACGGATTTGGCAATGTTTACTTGCGCTTATATCGCCACGCGGATGCGGTGAGCGCCTACAACAAGTCCATCGAATGCCTGCCCAGCCTGGCTTATCCCTGGAACGGCCTTGGGAACGCTTATGCCAGCAAAGGTGATTTTGACGCCGCCATCCCCGCTTATCAAAAATCGGTGGAACTGAACAAAGATTTCTCGATCCCGTGGGTCAACCTGGGCGATATTTACCAGGAGCAGGGTCACAGCAAAGAGGCGCTCAAAGCTTATTGGAATGCAGTCCGGATCGACTCAAAAAATGCTCAAATCTGGAATTCCCTGGGCAATGCTTACATGAGCGCCGGGCTGTCAGACGAAGCAATCCAGGCTTACAACAAGGCCATCAAACTCAACCGAAACTACGAGGCCGCTTACACCAATTTGGCCGTCGCTTATTCGCTGGCGGGAAGATATGAAGAGTCGGTTGCGTTTTATCAAAAAAGCGTGGAATTGCTCAGCAACCAAAAATCATCCCCCACCCGAAACCAGATCGAACAAACCTACCAGCAGTTTGTCCTGTCAGAACAGGAAGAACCGGAATCAACCGAAGTTGACGAGGAAGTTGTCGAGATCGAAGATCCGGTGGATGTACAAATCAGGGAAATGCTGCAAGAGTTTGAGCCAACTGACGAATCTGAAACCGATGATGAATGTGAGTTGGGTGAAGTAGACGAACTGGATGATGAAGAATTTGAAGATTTATCCGACCTGGAAGAAGTCACTGAATTTGAGCAGGAATTCCAGGATAAGCAGCCAACTCTTGAGCTGATTGGATTAGTCGCTGCCGAACTGCAATCCGCCCCTGTTTTTGAACAGGCTGCCGCCGTTGAGGAAGAACTGATCGATGAAAAGTTAATCGAAACCCAGCCGATGAAAAGGTTTGCGGGCTTGGAAGAATTCGAGTTTGGAAATTTCGAGTTCCACACGATGACTACAGTTTCCGCTGACGTTCCAGAGACTGCCACCGACGAAAGTGAAGCACAGGTGGAAGCTACCATGCTCGCCTTTGGAATCGAAACTGCTGAAACTGTTGAAGCAACCGCCAGCCTAAGCGACTCGCCCATCGAACCAGTGGCGATTGAGACGGAGAGCGATTTACCGATTCGGTTTTTCGATATCCCCGAAGGGTTCGAAGCCATCCCGGCAATGTTACAGGAAACTGAGCTGCCCTTCGTCATCGAGGAATTTATCAGCGAAGCAGATCAGCCCGGAGCAGAGCTGGTGGATGCGCTTGCTAGCGACACCGCGCCGGTAATGGAAGCAAGCAGCAATTCTCCGGAACCTGTCATCGAACTCTGCTTCGAGAACGAAGAAACCGCTTACGTCACAATCCAGTCCAAGATTGAACCAGCCGCTCCAGTGCAGGAACAAGTCCTGGAGACCGAAAAACCCGCAGCATCAACCATCAAGCCTCGCATTGAGCGCATGCCTAAAGACGCGCATGTCTGGAACGAACTTGGCAATATCTACTTCAATATTTCCGAATATGAAGAAGCCGCAGCCGCGTACAAACAGGCCATCGAACTGGACACATTCCTGGGCTGGGGTTACAGCAACCTGGCGCTGACATATGCCCTGCAGGATCGGTTTGAAGAAGCTGCCCAGGTATACGGAAAGTTAATCGAACTGCTGTCCAGCTCGGATGGTGAACGGATTTCCTGGCAGGGTTCGGGCAGTACTCCGCGCGTGAACTATAACCGCACGAGCTCCTTGCGCCACGTTGCAGATGCGTTATCCGCGCGAATAGAACCGAAAGATGATACCAAACGCGAAGTTTCGATCGATGCCATTTACGCAAATCCAAACCAGGCGCACGTAGAAACTGATCTCGATGAACTGGTTGACTCTGTTCGCAAAAATGGCATCCTCGAACCACTCGTCGTGACCCCGAATGGAAAACCTGGCAAATTTATGCTGGTTTCTGGCATGCGCCGCCTTCAAGCCGCCCGCCGCCTGGGAATGAAATCGGTGCCAGTGGTCGTTCGGGAAACCAGTGAGCGCGAAAAAATCGAAATCGCATTAATTGAGAATGCTCAACGACCGGATATCAATCCGCTTGAATTAGCCGAAGCCTTTTTCCGCCTGACCGAAGAATTTCATCTTTCGTCTGCTGAAATTGCCGCCCGGGTAGGAAAAAACCAGCTCGAGATTTCCAATAGCCTCAGCCTGCTTAAGCTTTCAGAAAAAGTCAAACTGGCGCTGGCGGAACAACTCATCACCGAAGATCATGCTCGCGCATTGTTGGCGCTCTCAACGCCACTGGCACAAAATATCCTTCTCAAAAACATCCTGAGTAAAAAGCTGACAGTCCGCCAGACAGAAGAATTGGTGCACAACTCCGTCGGCCGCAAACCTTCCTTCTTATTCGCCGAAACGGAATATGACGATGAAGAACTGTGGGATGAAAAAGAACCGATCCAGGTCGCATACAACGCACCACGGAAAGAAGTCAAACAGAGCGATTTTTCTCTGATTTCTCGCGCACGCTCCATTCTGAAGAGCAATCGACACACTGCTTCCACTATTGATGGCTTCTCATACCATCAACAAGCGCAGGAAGGGGATGTGCGGTAGTGAATATGACCAATTTTGCCTTTCCCACAGGTTTTGTGATCGCACAAATCTCGCCAAAACTCTTTTACTCATCAATCAACAAGCAGGAGGAATAATGAACAGCTTTTACTTTTGGGATGAAATGGCAGCTGGACACTTAAAGTCTGATAACTTCGAAGAAGCGATTCAAGCTTATAAAAATGCTCTGAAATCCACCACAGATTGCGTGCAACAAGCATTTGTTTGGGCCAATATCGGAAATATCTACTTGAGCCTGAAGAATACACCTTCGGCAGTGGATGCTTTTCTGTCGGCCTCTTTACTCGATCCGGCCAGCTACGATTTTGACAGTATTCTCGAACGGATTACTTCGAGTGGCTGTCTGGATAAGACCGCCCTGGTACTGGCAAAAGATATGTACGCAAAAGATGTCGAGACGATAAGCGCCACCGCAGAAACCAGCGTGGAAATTGCCCAGGAAGAAATCGCCCCGGCTGCCGCAGAACTGGAAAACGTCGAAATCGTTGCTGAAGTTGTCGCCGAGCCTGAGAGCGTCGAAGCTGTTAGCGAAGAAGAAATCAGCCAGCCAGTGGCCGAGACGGAAGCGATCGAAGCTGTCGCTGAAACCGAAGTTGCTGAAGTTGTCGCCGAGCCTGAGAGCGTTGAAGCCGTCAGCGAAGAAGAAATCAGCCAGCCAGTGGCCGAGACGGAAGCGATCGAAGCT
This sequence comes from uncultured Anaerolineae bacterium, assembly GCA_903838415.1. Taxonomy (GTDB): domain Bacteria; phylum Chloroflexota; class Anaerolineae; order Anaerolineales; family Villigracilaceae; genus UBA5195. The sequence goes on from CAILYI010000130.1 coordinate 10,054, forward strand.
GTCGCTGAAACCGAAGTTGCTGAAGTTGTCGCCGAGCCTGAG
>CAILYI010000131.1 GCA_903838415.1 uncultured Anaerolineae bacterium
AGCAGTCCTGTTGGCTGAACGGTTGCGACAGTCCGTAGAAAAAATAGTTTTTGAAACGCCAGGGAACCTGCCCGTTACTGTAACCTTCAGTATTGGCGCGGCTGTTTTTGAAGATACAATGACAAACATTGGCAATCTGCTCAGAAATGCGGATGAGGCCATGTACCAGGCCAAACATAGTGGGCGAAACTGCGTGAAAGCGTATCAAAGTATGCCCCCCGGAAGGGCGCCAGCGGAATTGGGTGGAGTGTAAAGAAGGTTGAAACGGGCATTCCCAGAAGAAATCATTATGTGGTCTCGTAGCGGCGTTTTAACGATACCCTGATCGGGCGCCTCCGCTGGTTCGCTCATAGCTTCGGTGACGCGACTAACAAAGGTCAAGAATCTGCAGGCTTAATTTAGGTATTGGTTTGATAGAACATATGTTACAAAATCCCCTTTGAATTAGCTATTTACGACCCGCTTCACTACTATGACTTCGATCGCAAGATTTTTTGCCATCGGAGTCTATTTATTTATCGGAGATCCATGTTCTCAAACCGTTGGCAAGCCTCAATGGCCTCATCCTTCCTGTTTCAACATTTGCCGGATTTCCCATATCCGGAATCTGCAAAATATCTGGCCAGCGCTCGCCACGCAGCAAAATCAGGATGGTCAAACCTGCAAAAAGGCAATCAATCCATCCTGATTTACTAAAACAAAATTTGGCAGGTAACTTACCAAAAAAAGAATTTGCGGTAGTTCCGAGTGGATGAAGCCTAGGGTGTAGGGCTGGGACTGGTGGTAGCCTTGACAGACTTTCCAGCAACAGCCAGGTTCTTGTTCAGAATTGTGACCAGCTCAGGGCTTTTGGTAACAGCCAGTGCCTTGTCAAAATTATCGATCGCGGCTTGTTTATCCCCTTTATTAAAAAGAGCAATCCCCAGATAATAATAAGCCATATCCTGGGTAATGCCATTTTCGATGGCAGCATTCAAATCAATGGCAGCCTGATCATATTTTTTGCGGGCCAGAAATACCACTCCACGCTGATAAAGAGCGTAAGCATGCTTCGGGTTCATGGCCAGCGCCGTGTCAAAATATTGCAGCGCTTCATCAACTTTTTGCTGGGCATAGTAAGCCATTCCCAGCTGATAATCGGTTTGAGCCAGGCCCGGCGAGAGCTGCTGGAATTTTGTCCAATCCAGGATGGCATTGGCATAATCTTTTTTCTGAAAATAGGTGTAAGCCCGCAAATTATAGGCCATGACATAATCAGGTTTTAGCTGGATGACCTTGTCAAAGGCATCCAGGGCTTCATCGTATTTCTGTTTTTGCAACAATGCCGCCCCCAGGTTGGCCCGGCCCAAGACATTGGCCGGGTCAAGCGCCAGGGACTTGTTAAAATCAACCTCGGCCAGATCCACCAGGCTCTTGTCAAGGTAAACTGTGCCACGACTGTTATAGGCATCGGCCATGTCGGGCTGTAGTTGGATCACGCTGGAAAAATCGGACTGGGCCTGATCCAGGTTTTTCTCATTCCGGTTGATGGTGCCGCGCTGATAGTAATAATAGGGGTTTTTGGGATCCAGTTGAATGGCGGTTGTATAAGCTGAAAGAGCCCCGGAAAAATTATTCTGTTGGGTGTAATAGCCAGCCAGGTTCCCAAAGTATTTCGGGTTTTTCGGCTCGAGTTTGATGGCCTTCTGCACCTGTTCAACCGCCTTATCCATCTGACTCAGCTTGCTATAAGCATCCGCCTCCAGGGCAAACAAGATGCCCTGGTCAGGCTTGAGAGCCAGGCCCAATTCCCACTGGTCAATGGCTTTTTGATACTGCTGCAAGCCAAACAGGCTGTTGCCAATGCGATAATACAGATCGGCGTTTTTAATGCCGCTCTTCTGGAGCTTGTTCCAATCAGCCAAGGCCAAATCATATTTTTGCTGCATGTGCAAAATCTGTCCCTGCAGATACATCGCGTTAAGGTTGGATGAATCCTGGGTCAGGATGGTATTGGCATCGTCCAGGGCCTCGGGTAGCTTTTGTTGGCGAACGAGGATTATGGCGCGGTTGAGCCGGGCGTCTGTATTTTGACTGTCCACCTGCAGAATGGTGGTGTAATCCTGCAAGGCCAGCTCGTCCAGGCTGCGATCTTGATAAAAGGATGCGCGAAGGGAGAGCGCATCGACATTGGTTGGCTGGAGCTTGATGGCCTGATTCAGGTCAGCATCCAACAGTGCCAGGTCATTGCCAAGTTCCTTGATCAGCACACCGTTACTGATAGCTTGAGCAGAAAAATCCTGTGATAGTTCCGGCAGCGGATTGGCTGAAGCTGGTATGGCCGTGCCAGCCTGGGATTGGATGGCCTGGTTGATCTTGAGCGTGGATGATTTTATTTTGCTGAGCTGCAAGCGGATCTTGGCCCGATTGACATAGGCGGCGGCATAAGTTGGCTTGAGTTCTATGACCTTATCCAGGTCAGCCATGGCGGCGGGCAGATTGTTGACCTGGACAAAATAAAAAGTCCGTTCAAAATATGCGTCTGCCATTTTGGGGTCTTTTTCAATACATTTGGTAAAGGCCTGGTAGGCTTGTTCCCACTGCTTTGCCTGGAGATTTTTCAAACCGGCCTGGTAATAATCATCGGCAGTTTCGGTTTTTATCGTTCCAGCTGGCGCAGCGCTGAAGAGCTGGCTGACGGTACCAAGGATCACGGCGCAAATAACAAAGACCATGACGGCTGTCTTCAGCCAGCTTAGCCAACCAGTTTTCGATGGAGTCGGGGGAGTTTCTAGCATAATAATCCAGTTTTTAAAGTGGAAGGATCGTAGCCTGTGGCTGCAATTTCCATTTTGAAAATAAATTCCACCCTGGCTCGGTCCAAAGGGTGGCAGCGCATGGATGGGGATCGGTATAGACTTTCGATCCTGAATTATATCGTATGTACTTTGACAATATCAGCGCGCTCCAACTCTCCCCTGCGGGGCGAGCCTTCGATTTTCTTCCCTTGACCAGCTACATCAGGATGGCTTTTGAGAAACGGATGAACCTGGTGGTTAGCCGCAATAAGATCTTCGCTGGAGCCAG
>CAILYI010000132.1 GCA_903838415.1 uncultured Anaerolineae bacterium
TATTAAACAATCCACCAATCGAGGAGGGTACAATCTGGATGAGTTTTGTCCAGTCGTTTTTGCAGTGGAGTCATATATCCCGCATCGAAAATCTACGAAAAGATTCAATCATCAGGGTTGGTTATTGAAACAACAAGGAGGACAAAATGTCAGATAATCCCAAAGGTAATCCGCTGCGTCGATTTCTACGCTGGATAATTGAATTTCGTGGGCGTCGCAAATCTTATGCGCGGCCAGATTTTACCGAAACAAAACTAATCGACGATCCTCGTGAATTCAAAATCGGTTTTTTTGGTTTTTATCTCCCATTATTCCCCAATGCGAGCGCAGTTGTTATTTCCAACCAGGGCGAACGAAGGGTTTCCAATGGCGGATATATAAAACTACCGTCGGGGATTTACAGTGTCGTTTATGTGGACATGCGCGACCGCTACGAAGAACTGCCCAAAGTGGAGGAAAAAACCGCCGATGGGGCATTCATCGCCATCACCATCAGCATCACCTACCGCGTTTCAAACCCATTGGAAGTGCAGAACACGGTCAATCCGCTGGAAGCGCTTCATAAAATTTGCGATGCGGCCGTCAAGAAGATCATCCACCGCTATCAGCACGACCAAATCATCGGTGATGAAAACACTCCGCCAGTCATTTCAGACAGCACCCTCGCCAATGAAATCAGTCAGGAAATTAGCAACAACCGGGCCTGCAAAGCCTTCTCCCAAGTAAATGTGGGCATCCTGAACCGCGCAGGCAACTACGAAATCATGGCTGAACGTCAAAAGGTGGTCTTACAGAAGCATAAAAACGAGTCCGAGCGCAAAGATACAATCCAGAAAAAACAAACTGCGGAAGAGAAAAATGTGCTATCGAAGATCATCGCCGAGGGCGACGCCGATATCAAAGACTTGTGGGCGAAACTCAAAGTTCGGCATGAAGTCCTTTCATTAAGCGAAGTTACCCAGCTGAAAAACGACCTGGAAAATCGACGCAAACAGCCTGAGTACCAACAGGAAATTTATCTCGCACAGCTTGATGCCACCAAGCACGAACTGGATACTTTAATTCAAGCCCTGGCGCAAATCAGCCTGACGAATAATGCCGCCGGGCAGCGCATCGCAGAGACAATCAGCAGCCACATGGTCGGCAAAGTCAGTGAAAACCACCCAACTCAATCAGCACCAGAACCGGCGCCGGAATCTGAGCCAGGTCCCAAGCCGCAGCCGGCAGAACCCGAATCTGATCAAGACTCTATGTTCGTGCACCTGATGATTCCCAAGAAAAAGAAGTAAGCATGGCTATCGAACAGGTCTGGCTTGAACCCGGGCAGGATGGCGATACCTGGCAAATGAGTTTTGCTTGTCAAGTATGCCTGCGGCCGTTTTCAGAGCGTGTTGCGCTGAAATGGGGTTTTAACGCTCAGGCTTTACTGGCAGAAGCCGCCGATCGCCAGCGATTGTTCATCGAAGCGCAATATCAGGGCAACATCCTGAGCGAAGACCCGCCAGACAAAAGAACCGTGGTGCTGCGCTGTATCCGCGTTCCGGGCAAGGGGCTTTTATTGGCGTTGATGGGCAAAGTATGCGCTGCCACACCCGAACTGGCGCACCAACAATCCATTCAATATTGTCGTGAACTGGTATCCGCCTTCCCCACAGATTATCGAATTTATCCGGCGATCTCACAGACTGCTTTTGAAAAACTGGCCGGCAAAGACATGCTCGAAAAATGCACTTCGACCGACACTCTGGCGAAAATTCTGCGTTTCGAAATGGCTCCAATTCCATCTGTACACGTTTTTGGCTGCTGGCAGACCAGTGACCGTTCTGACGAACAAATCTGGCGCGCGCTGGGCAACTATCCCGAAGCGGTAGTGTTGAATATCAGCCTGCGACAAACACAAATCCAGTTCGCCGAACGCCAAATCTTGTGGAATCTAATTCAGGGACACCCGTCCGCCACAGAAGATCCACAGGCGCAGGCTCCAATGCCGCTTGCGAAGTGGGCTGAAGAACTCATCAAACGCCGCATGTCACCCTGGAAGAAATTCTATTATCTGCAAGTACATCTCGCCTGCCCGGCAGCAGTAAGCACCTCCATCACTCGCCCCATCGGCGCAGCTATCACCCGTGAAACGCCCGACTTGATAACCCCAGGCTACCAGATTCAGCACCCATCCGACCTGGCTGATTTGGATAAATGGCGGCAAAGCCTGCTTAGACTGGATATTCTACCCAGCGAAGTCTACTCGTCGTCACTCTCACGATTAAGCGATATTGCCGACCTGACCGAAGCCCAGGCAGTTTTCCGCCTGCCCTATCCGCCAGAAGAAGGACTCCCCGATGTACAGTTTGTTGACAGGCTTGAATAACCATGAACCCACCTACGCGCGCCCAAAAACGCATCAAAGTAAAGGTTGTCAGGCAGATTGCGCTCGGCCTGCTGGTTGAACTTCCCAATGGACAGACCGGCATCATCCGCGTGCGGGAAATTTCATGGAATGATGACCGGCGTCAGAACTGGCAAGATCAATGGCCTGTTGGCTGGTCGGGCTGGGCCATGCCGCTTGAACAGCACGAGGGCCAACCGCTTGAACTCAGTCTGCGGCTCGCTGAAAGCGATCCCTGGAATGAGTTGCCCACAAAATTCGATCCACAAGAAGAATTTGATGGGGTTGTCACCGGCGTGGTGGCGTATGGTGCCTTTATCGAGCTAGCTCCCGGGCTGACCGGCCTGCTGCATCAATCCCGGTTTCCAGCATGGATAAAAACCCCTCCACTAGATCTCTTCTGGCCGGGCGATAGGGTGCGAGTCTGCGTCCTGGATGTCAACCATCAGGAGCGCCGCATCAGCCTGACGATTCCGCCCGTCTCTCCTTCGCCAGTAGATGGAATCAACTCCCGGCAACCATTGAAGGGCCTGGCAAAAAGACAAGGCCCCACCAGCCTGGACGAGTTCCTTAATTCCGACACCCCGGCAAAACATATCCTGCTGGTTGAGGATGAACCTGAACAAGCCATGGCTGTTTCCAACTGGCTGCGACGGGTGCGCCAGCGCGTGGACGTGGTCAACAGCGCCGAAAGCGCTCTGGATTTCCTGGAAAAATCCCAGCCAGATCTGGCGCTGATTGACGTGGGCCTGCCCCAAATGGATGGCGCCAAACTAGCCAAAATCATCCTTGAAAAGTGGCCCAAAATAGCTGTAATCAGTACCACCGATTGGGCTCGCGCCGACGATATGATGGAAATTCTGGATGATTTAAAAGCCAATGGTGCCGAGTTATTAATCAAACCACTCATTCCTGAAGACCTGATTGGTATTCTTCAAAAAGCCAACAAAAAAAATTCCCCCGATCTCGTAGAAAAAAATAGCGCCAGGCTGCCAGCCCTGCCATTGACTGACATCCCCAATTTGAAAGCAAACCGGCCATTTCAAGACTTACTCCAGCAATGCCGCAAACAATTGGGGTTTGAGCAGGCCATCCTTTTCTCACTTGATCCGACGCATCGCACTGCCACGGTGGCAGAACGGTCGGGCGAAGCCATTTTCGATAAGAATGCCATCCCATCCCTGATTTTCAGCCCTGTACGCGACGTGGCCGAGGATCATATAACGCTAATTATCAATGAAATCCAAGCCCAGGACCAAAATCGGTTCCACTATTTATTGGAACTTTGCCCTTCCACGGTTGCCTGCATTGGAGTGCCTGTGCCAGCCCAACTGCAGCTCGATTACGCCCTTTTCATCCTGGACAAACATCCGCGGCAAATTACACAGGAACAAATAATATACGCCGAGGCCATGGCGCTAGCGCTTGGCGCGTCGATTGAACAACAAAACTTCAAGGAAAAATCCATGCTCATTCAGCGCACGGCGCTGATTGGACACCTGACACGCGCCATGGTGCACGAAATCAACAACCTGGTCGGGCCGCTTTCGTCGCGCCTGGATAATTTACAGCTAAACATAAAACTACTTGAGAAAAACCCCAATCGACCCGGCATACAAGAATCGCGCAATCGACTGATCAGCGGCGAATTGGACGAAATTCAAAATAACATCCGAAAAATCATCAATACCACGCGCATGTTTGGGCGGATTGCCGCCAAAGGTAAAAATGAGATTCTGCGCGTGGATGAAATCGTGGAAGAAACCATTCACTTCCTACGCGATACCAGCGACCGAAGCCACGTCACAATCGGGTTTGAACCACCCGACCAACTGCTGGTCATTCGCAGCCAGGCTGCAGCATTGGAACAGGTACTCTTGAACGTGCTGCTGAACGCCGTCCAGCAAATTGCCGAACTGCGCCCCGATTCTGGCGGCTGGGTACAGGTACGCATGGAGATCAACTGTGACGGAAGCAAAAGCGGCTTTTTTCGCGTTTTGATCGAAGACAATGGCCCCGGAATCCATGCCAGCCTGTGGAATAAAATTTTCGAAGCCGGTTACACCACCCGCCACGATGGGAGTGGAATCGGTCTGTACATTTCGCGCAACCTGATCGAAGAAATGGGCGGGAAAATCTATATACAAGAAAGCTGCATCCTTGGGGGAACCATCTTCGCCCTGGAAATCCCCTGTCAGCTCTAAGGGAAAACTGCCATGTGCCGAGTTCTAATTCTGGATGACAACCTGTACGGGGCCCAAACCGTCCAATTGGTGCTACAAACAGCCCAAGACACCACCGCTGATATCGCCTTGCAACTCGAAGACGCCCTTGAGTTCGCCACGCAGGCGATCAAACGCGGCAAACCCTATGAAGTTTTTCTCATCGATCAGCAGCTTGGGGTTGGGAAAAACGGCATCGAGGCCATGTGCGAATTACGCAACATTACCCCCGATGCTGACGCCATCATCTTCACCGGTTACGGAAACAGCGAAGATGGCTTGAAGGCATACCGCGCCGGAGCCTTTCGCTATCTTGCAAAACCTTATGACAATCAGGAACTGCTCTTCCTGCTCGAAGCGCTCACAGAAGTACGCAAAACCAAACGCGAACACGGTTGGCAAAAAATCTTCAGTGAAATGATGGAAGCGGCCCTGAAAGAACATGATTTCCACGCCATGTCTGACGTGGTCGTAAAATATTGTCTAAAACTTGGCTTTGAACGCGCCCACTTATTCTGGGTCCCAACGCACGAAGACGCCAGAAAAGACGCCCAAATGATCGGTATTACCTGTGCCGGGAAAGAGTGCATCAACCCCTTTGCCGACCATCCGTACCATCTGCGCGATTGGTACGACCTGAACCGCACACGCCAGACCAAAAACGCCGTTTTTATACCCGGCACCAGAACAGAGACATTGCGCCATCAAATTGAATCGGAGGGCTACAGGCTGCCTGCTGCAGAAGCGGCTATTTTACCCCTATGGCGCGACACATCCCTGATTGGCGCGCTGATGCTGGATTTTGGGCAAATAAACAAGTCACTCAGTGAACATGAACGCTCTCTGTTAAATTTCTTTTCAAGGCAAGTCTCGGTCGTATTGCATCAAGCCAAAACATATGACCGAGAGCAACGGGCCTTGCAAGAATCAAATATCATCCGGAATATTGGCCGCCAAATTACCACCAAAGCAGCTTCAGCCAGCCTGACAAACCTGCTGGAAGAAGTTCGCAAACAAATCGGGCAATTAATGGATGTCTCAAACTTCACCGCAATCTTGCTGGATGAAGATAATCATAATGAAATCATCTATCAACTGCTCTATAAAAATGGAAGGCGTCGAAAAGGTTTGCGCCGCCCGTCAGAACAGAGGTTGGAAGATTTTTTACTCACCCAAAAGCAAGAAATATTTCTAAACGGCAATGTAAACGAATATCTCGTAAAGAACAACTTACAGATGCAAGGGAACATTCCCACTAGCTGGCTGGGCGCGCCGTTACGAGTCAACGATAAAGTCATCGGTGGACTCGTGATTCACCAACATTCTTCCAATCGCTATCGCGAACACGACCGAGACGTGCTCGTCTCAGTCGCAGATCAGGTGGCAGGCGCAATTCAAATCAGCCGTCTATCAGAAGCCGAGCAAGAAGACGCCCGTCGCATGCAAGTGCTCCAAAACGCCAGCGTAGATATGCTGCGTATCGCCCGCGAAAACCAGGAAAATCTGTGGTTAACTGTTCTTACTCTCGCCACCGCCGATTTTGGCATTGGATTTAACCGCGCGCTGCTCTTCCTTGCTCACGATAACCATTCCAGACTGCTTGGGCAAACGGCCATTGGCACCGAAAACGGCAGCGATGCCGGAAAAGATTGGGAGAATGACATTAAGCGTGGCTACAATTTCCAAAAATTTCTAGCCGAACTCGGCACAAAGAGAATGCGCCATACCGAGTTTGAGGAAACCGTCCGACAGGTGGAAATTATCTTTGATGAGAGGCGGGATGCGGTCAGTCAGGTAATGCGCAACGTGGAACGGATGATTATTCAGGAAGAGGATGTCCCATCTCAAATTCCGCCCGAAATTACCCGCCACTTTTCTCTTGCCACCTGTGCCCTTCTGCCGTTGAGAGCCGGGAAAAATACGCTGGGCGTGGTGATTGTCGATAACAAACATAACCAAAAACCGCTCAGCGAAAAAGCGCTTAATCGCCTGCAAATCTTGCTTGATAATGCCGGATTGGTTTGGGAAACCCTGCGCGAGGGCAAAAAGAGTGAAAGCCTGCTGGATGCCAATCACGAGATTTTGGGGCGTGCCAGTCACCAGAACCTTGCCGAAACCCTGAACAAGATTTGCATAGCCGCAAGAACTTTCAGCGAAGCCGATTGGGCCATCATTTATCCCATTTGGCCCGGGAAAACACCCCCACTATTTGATATGGAGAACCTGGGCTATGATGGTAAGTTGCATACCTCGCTCGACAGGATTACAAAAGAACAACCCAGCGCGGACGGGATTGCTTCAAAAGTTTTAAAAGATGGCACGTTAAAAATCGGGGATATTGATGCGGACAAAAACGCGAAACAGCTCAAATTATCGGAGCACCATTTCATCAAGGATGAGGGCGTCAAAGCGCTGATTGGCACGACAATTTTCGATCAGTACAACCATGATGAAGCGCTGGGGCTTTTGTATCTCGACTATCGGAAACCGCGCCAGTTTTCCGATGTGGAACTACATCACGCGCGCTCATTTGCCAGCCTGGCGGGTGTCGCCATCTCAAACGCGCGTCAAATGGATGAGTTGCGCAAGCGCCGGCAGTTGAAAGCGATAGCTGACATTGTCGAAACCGTGGGCACCGGGCTGGAGCTTGAAGCAGCTATGGAAGCGGTGCTTGAAAAACTGAATAAATTCTTCGAAGAAACACGTCTGTGTGTGCTGTTTTATAATGACGATCAGAAAGCGCTCAAGTTTGCCCCGGCAACGCTGAAATTTTACAAAATTCACAATCCGCGTTACAAGAAGCTGAAGACGTTTCAACTCGGTAAGGGCACAATCGCCTGCCGCGTGGCACAAATGGCACTGGACAGTAAGGAAGTTAAATATCAATATGCCACAGATGTCAGCAAAGACCCGGATTACCTGGGAATCAACCAAAAAACACAATCCGAGCTGTGTATCAGCCTGATGGGAACCAGCGCCCGGCTGCTGGGTGTGCTGGCACTCGAACGTCAAGAATTGAACGGTTTCAGCGATGACGATATTGTTCTGGCAAAAACCGTGGCTCAGCAGTTAAGCATCGTCATTGAACGCGCCCAACAGAGCGACGACCTGGCGTTCAAAACGACAGTTGCTTCACAAACCTCCTGGGCCGCAGATATTGCCCACGACATCAGTAACGAGGTCGGACAGATTCGCACCTGGACCTACCTGATTGGCAGCCAGGCTGAAGAAGGTTCAGCACTCAAGGATTACTCTACCAAAATTGATGAAAGCGCGACACGCTTAATGAGTGCAGGACCCTGGAGCGATGAATCAGATAGAGTCATGCGACTCGATGAGGCCCTCACGCACAGTTTAGACTCGCTACCGCTGCTAACCAATATTGAATTGGAGACTTCCCTGGGAGCCGAAGGATTGTACATCAAAGTAAACCTGGCCGAGTTTCAGCGAGTGCTCAAACATCTGGTACGTAATGCGGTCAGAGCAATGAGTGACCTACCCAATAAGAAAATCAAAGTCGCCACGTGCCCGCTCGGTAAAGAAAAAGTGGAGATTTTGTTTAAGGATTTCGGTCCAGGCATTCCCGAAGATATTCGCTTATCCATTTTTCAACGTCCGATTACAACAAAGAAACGCGGCGGATTTGGACTTTTACTCATCCGCGAAATGATCGAAGATATGGGCGGGAGCGTCAAGCTGGTGGAAACAAAACGTGGCCAGGGGGCGGAGTTTTCCATCCAGCTGCCAGCGATCAATCCGGATCAGGAAATGGGAGCATAAAACTTATGACAAAGAATCTCCCTGGATCCATTGGAGCCAACCCTCGGGTGTTAATTGTAGAAAACGATCCGCACACCCGAATCGCCAATCAAGCGCTGATTACGCACTGGGGCTATCAAGCTATCCTGGCTGAAGGTGAAGGCCAAACCCTGATCTGCGACGCAAAAGCGAAGGCCCGGCAATATTGCTGTCAGCTGGCGTTGATTGACCTGCGTTTGCTGGACGATCTCGACGAGGATGATAACAGTGGACTGAAACTGGCGAATGAGATTAAACCGACGGCTTCCATCCTTTTAAGTGGGCACGGCAATCAAAAAGTACTGCGCGATCTGCTAAAAAACCACAAGGATATCCCCTTTGTTGGCAAAGGCGATCCGCGACAGGCGATTGAACAGGCCCTGGAGACGGAGGCCCGACGCATTTGCTCCGCCAAACGACAATTGAAAATTGGGCCACTCGATATTCTCACGCATATTTCACAAACTACGTTTGGCAGCCTGGTCGGCGATTACCCCGATCAAGTCACGGACGTGTTGGCGAGGCTATTCCCAAATGCAAACGAGCTGCGGATCGAGCCACTGGATGCAAAACCAAAATCATCCAATATCTCGTCAGTACCGCGCCCCAAATCGGTTATTCTCATGGTCTACGAAGATGACTTAGTGTCTGTGATCGTTAAGTTGGCGCGCAAGAAGAAAATAGAGATCGAGGTTGAAAAGTATCATAGATTTATTGACAAGCGACTGAAGGGAAATTTCGTTCCTCGCCTCGAAAACCACGCAGAATTATGGGCCATTGGCGGCGCATCTTATTCATACATTGGTGATTTCGACGTTCAGACTTTTACCTGCTATTTCGAAGAGAATGACATCAAAGATATCGAAGAAAGCCTGCGCTCTTTCTTTTGCAACATTTGGGGCAGGCATTATTCGAGAGCCAAAGATCGGCAGGATGTCTCTCTATTCGAACTTTATAACCAGGTCTGGGAACGGGATTGGTTTGATCGGGTAAAAAAGTTCCAAACGCCAAATTTTCCTCATCCGTTGGCTGATATGATCGATCCAATTGAGTGGTTAAAAGCTAATGTAGGTGAAGGTGCTACTTACGATGCCAGCCTGGTAAAAAATACCCGAGTGGCAGTCACTCACGGTGACTTGCATGGCGACAACCTGCTGGTAGACAGTAAGAAGAATCCCTGGGTGATCGATTTCGAGCGCAGCGGCGAGGGCCATGCTCTGCAAGATTTCATCGAACTCGAATCAGACCTGATTAACCGGCTCACCTATTCTGGAGAAAATTTTGATTTATTCTTCCTGCTATGCTTGACAGTGACAGAACAGCAGGAAATTGACGCCATTCCATTGGGAGAATCATTTCCAGAAGACTTGGAAATCCGCAAGATACTCAACACCATTTCCACCATCCGCTCGTTGGCGCGCGAGTGTACGACGGTCACCGACATACGCCAGTATCTACTGGGGCTGTTATTCAATACCATTTTCCGTGCTACAATCGTCACGGGTGAACATAAAAAACACCAGAAGCGCGCCCTGATGTTGGCTGGCATGCTCTGCCACAGACTCGACCATTGGGGGCAAGACTGGCCGCCAAAAGAATGGGAATCATTGCTCAAAACAGGGAGGCAGTAACATGCTCGAAATTGGCCCACAACATACATTAAATTACCGCCACGATATTCTTTCCCCTTTGTTCGACTACATCCAAAGCACTGAATCCTGCTTTTTAATCGGTGCGGGAAGTATGGGAAAAACACGGCTGCTGGATCATCTCATGCGCCAAGACGTACAGCAAAACTATCTGGGCGAACAAGCCAATAAAACGCTGCTCATCCGCATGGATATGAATCGCATCAGCGAATTAAGCGAGTGGGGTATCTATGAACTGGGACTGACCAGTCTTCTGCAAACTGGCGGCCTGCAACCCGAGTTGGAAAAATTTGCCAAAGATTCCATCAATGACTTACTCAAACCCCTGCTAGATAGGCCCGACACCTTAAAAGCCCTGCGTTATCTTGAACTAACCATTGGGGGCATCTGTAGGCAGAACAATTTCAAGCTTTGCTTCGTGTTTGATGAATTTGACGAAGCTTACAGACAACTCCCTGCAAAAGTATTTGCACACTTGCGAGCAATCCGCGATGCGAATAAAAATCAACTTTCATATACCGTTTTTCTGCGCAACCTGCCACACTGCCTGCGCCCGCCAGCGGATCATGAAAGTTTCTATGAATTACTCTCTCGTAATTTAATTGGGATTGGCCCTTACAACCTGACGGATGCAAACGAAATGCTCAGGCAATTGGAAGCACGGCGCAGCCTATTCATCCAATTGCCTAATACACGCGAAAACCTGTTCCGTGTCAGCGGAGGTCATCCTGGTTTGCTGCAAGCATTGTTTGGCCTGTTGAAAGAAACCCCCGAAGGCGACCCCCATCTGGTAAATACAAACTGGCTGATCGGACAAGAACCTGTCAAAGAAGAATGCCGAAAACTTTTTGAAAGCCTGACGAATGAAGAGCGCCAGTCCCTGACAGACTTTGTCCATGGGCGCGTGACCATGCTCTCACCTGACATGCATAAAGGTTTATTAATCAAAGGGTTACTTAAACCTGAAGATCAAACCACATTCAGAGTTTTCAGTCCTATTTTCAACCTTTATCTACAAAAGCTCCCCTAAAACTAACAAGGTCTTCAATTCTTTGATGGACCCCACAAGCTTTTACCAATCGGCAGAAGATTAATCCAGTTTTTGTTCAACCGAGACATTTGTCACGTTTGAATCACTGACGTCGGCGACCTGCTGCTTGACGGATTCCATCTTGCTCTTTAGGCGCGCTTTGACTTCCACAGCGGTCAGATTTCCACTTTGATATTGACCGCTAAGGAATTTCAGATACGCATTTCCGGTTTGAATTTCTTTCTTGCTGTTATCAAAATCATCTTTGTACAATTTGTCTGCAAATTTGGCAACCGCGATGCGATACTCTTGCTCAAGGATATTGGTTTCTTCGGAGTCGATACGGTCAAGTTCCTTGATTTCTTCCAGGTTGGCTCTTATCTCCTTGAGCCGCGCGCGAAGATAGTAGTAATTGCGCAACAGTTCATCTTTTTTCCAGATCATCGCTTTTGAAGCGGAGATATCTGTCTCCAGGATACCGATTTTTATTTCCACATCATTCAAACTCTGGAACACGGGAGGCCAGCTCCGGCGAAAGTTGATTTGCATTTGCGAACAAATTCCCCTTAATCCTTGCAGGGAATGCAACATCCTGGCATGGATTTCAATAATCGGGGCGATTAAAGCGGTCAATTCCTGATCGCAACTGACAATTTCCTGTCTTTTCCTAAGTAACCCGGAGGCTTGTTTTTGAAGGGCATCCAGGGAAATGGTTTGAATTCCGTGGATATCCAGGCGAGGCTCGATGAATGCAACCTTGTACTGGTGGGCTTTCGCTACGATTTCATCTTCCAGGTTTTCTGCAACAGTTTTTATCACCTGCAGGTGCCGGGCTAATTCTTCCCTTTTGGCAGACAAAT
Organism: uncultured Anaerolineae bacterium; assembly: GCA_903838415.1. Classification (GTDB taxonomy): domain Bacteria; phylum Chloroflexota; class Anaerolineae; order Anaerolineales; family Villigracilaceae; genus UBA5195. The sequence continues at coordinate 11,946 of CAILYI010000132.1, forward strand.
CATCGTTGATCCAGGTATAAACCCTCAGCCCGTTTTCGACAGCATCCTTTTCCCAGGCACGGATATATTCCAATTTCTCGAATACTTTGCCAATCTTTCTTTGACGCAAGGCATAGTCAAGTTGGAGAATTCTTTCATCTGATTCCAATAGATTCTGAGCCGCTAGCGAATTAAGCTGAAGGTCGCGGATATCCTTGGAGAAGTGATACAGCGCGGGGGATACGCGAGAAAAAATATCCCAAGCGGTTTGCTCAGCTTTGAGGATGTCCACCAGTTGGATATGAATTCTTTCTTTGCGCTTATCGAAGCCTGGCTTTTTCGCTAACAAATCAATCGCATTCTCGAGCTTTTCGTCAACATTTTGTTCGTTAACCGGCGCACTCAAAGAAGCCGGGAGGTTTTCGTAGGCCTGCTTCATCAGTTCAGTGGCATCTGACAGTAATGCACGAACATTATCCGCCTGATTCCAGTTTTGGTCGATATCATACTGGTTGACTTGAACAAACAATTCTTCAACCCGTTTGATCCACTCTGACGTATATGTCAGTCTCATTTGCTGCCACAAGGTGAATAGCTGTTCAGTATCAACTTTTATTCTGGTAATGGCTTCCAATAAGGCTTTAGATGGCGCATCACAGGCTTCGATGATGGCCAAATTGGCTTTCAATTCCGCCGGGGTGCGCAGCTGTGAAAATGGCGGGACTTGCAGGAAATTCTGATTAAGCTCATCAAATGCCACGGCGCTGATTGTCCAGTTAATGGGATATTCGGCCCGATTGGCAGTCGCCCGGATAAGCCCATCAGCAGCGGCAATCCGCTTGGAGATTTTTTCAGTGGCAATGCTAAGTCTTTTGAGCTTTACAGCGTACTCGTGCAAGGTATTGTTGAGATTTTCCAACAAGGCCGAGGTTTGCTTGGCATCCCGCAGCGTGGATTTCAACTTTTCAACGGTCAGGGATTCGAAGCTGGCCAGCACCTGCCCGGTCATCTGGCGCAGCAGCGCCAGTTCTTCTTTTTCGCCAGGCAGCACCAGCGACCTTTCCAGAATCAAATAATGACCAGTGACTTCATTCAAGCGGGCCTGAATTGTGCCCAGGGTTTTCTTCAACTCTTCATAGATCGCTTTCCATTCCCTGGCGTTATTGTATAGGCCTTGAATGCTGTCTTTGCCGGGCGCGATAATATGATAGGTTTTTTCGGTGTCCAGTTTGATATCTGGGGAGGCTGATAGTTTTTCTTGCGAAAGCGAGTAAAAGAAAGCGGGGACGGCATTCAGGCTATTTTCGGTATCACGAATCACCTTGAGCGCATCCTGCATCATTGCGCCATCAATACTCCGGACCTGATGCAGCTCTTCCAACAATGACCTGGTTTCCCACGATATTTGGCGCATTGTTCTCGCTGATAAGGCTACCTCCCACGGTAAGCAATAAACTTTATTCAGCGCTTGATTAACCTGTTCGATTTTTATGTTGATTTGCTTGACAGACAGGCGTAAATCCTGGGTTTCGTGATCGATGTTTATCCAGCGGTAAGGAAACCCAAACATTCCCCATGCGGAAGCTATGGGGTTTTGGGAGTGTCTTGGAATGCTCTGGAGGATTTTCCTGCGTTTTTCGGCGCAATAAAAAATCTCATTATTGGCATCTGCCAAAGATTCCTGAAATTTCTGCGCGCTCGATCGATAAGGTTCGGCATCCTTGACAGAATAACCGGTTTCAAAGGCATCTTTAAGGGTCATCAGGTGATTGTGATAGTTGGATAAATCATCTTTCAGATCAAACACTTCGGAGACAATTTTTCCTTGCAGAGCGGCATAGATACGCAAAAGGGGAACGATTACGAATACACTTCCCGTAAATAATATAACCAGGGCCAAAAGCCATAGAATATTATTCATCGCGAAATCCCGATGCTACCTTTTTGATAAATATCCCCGCAAAAGACTTCGTATCATTCCCGCTTCTGGCGCGCAAAAACACTCCATCCCTAGCAATTCTGCAGCACATAGTGTGTTGCGCCTGGATGAATGTTTCCAAAGTGCCATAAATAGCAACAAGTATCATACGGTTTTCTTGAACATCGCAGAATGATTTTATGCGCCCGGTCACAACTTGCGGTTTTCCACTTTAAACCAAAAAGCGCAAGTTGTGACCGCGAGGGGTATAGATATCGTAAGTGTATAGGAAAACAATCCACACGTCAAATGATTCAACAGGCAGGGATTCAGCAACAAGTCCGATAATGAAGAGAAAAGGGGGTGGACAGAAGGAAGCAGACAGAAAAGGTGGGTTGGACGAGAAAAATTGGTCAAAAAGATGGGAAAGGAAGCCTGCGTAGCGCAACAAGTGGCAGAGTGAGA
>CAILYI010000133.1 GCA_903838415.1 uncultured Anaerolineae bacterium
CCCCCGTTACAATCCCTTTTTCCTTGAGATATTTCATCAAATCATCCCGCCTACCGTCTAGAACGCGGACTATGTAGAAAAACGGAAATGTATCTACCAGATTATGCTTAATCAGCGCTAGAACAGCTGATTCCCTGAACGCGACATCATAACGGGAAACGATGGCTTGCTTGCGTGCTTTGAAAGCGTCGAACCGTTTGAGTTGTTCCAAACCGATCGCCGCATTGATATTGCTTAGATGATAGCGATAACCCGGTGTGGTAACTTCGTAAAACCAGTTGCGTTCATTACGGTAGCGGCTTAAGGTATCGTTGTCAATGCCCAGGATACGCTTCGGGATCAACTTGGCAGCGAGATCATCATTATCGGTCGCAACGGCACCACCCTCACCGCACGTAATATTCTTGATCGGATCGAAACTAAAACAGGTTACATCTCCTAGTGTCCCAACTTTACGTCCATTATACATGGACCCGAAGGCATGCGCCGCATCTTCTACAATCCATATCTTCCTCTCGCGAGCAAAAGACAGCAGGTCATCCATCTCGCAGGCCAGTCCGCCGTAATGTACTGGCATAATCGCCTTTGTGCGGGGGGTCACACGATGAAACACATCCTGCATGTCCATATTCAAAGTTTCAGCACGCACATCGCAGAAAATTGGCCGGGCACCAACAGCCACAATCGCCTGCACGGATGCTACAAAGGTCAAAGATGGTACTATAACATCATCTCCAGGCTGTAAGTCTAGTGTATCCAACGCCATGTGTAAGGCTGATGTGCCTGTATTGACGGCAATGACATGCTTGACACCCAAGAATTCGCGAAGTTTGTCTTCAAATTCTTTTGTGGCTGAGCCCATACCCAGCCAGCGTGTGTCGAACACCTTACCAACTGCTTCCAACTCTTCCTGTCCAAGGTAGGGCCTTTGTACCGGTATCATCCTAAATCTCCTCTCACTAACCTTCCTTCAATGCCCAATTATATGGAATGGAAGGATCATCTGGTGGAATACGAAATTCGTCAGGTTGTTGATAATTATAGGGCTCCGTAGGGAGGTTGATTAGATAAGCTGCCTCTGTGCCTATGGCTTTGAATCCATGTACTACCCCTGGGGGGATAGTAACCAGCAACGGGTTGCGTTCCCCAATAAATAACTCACTGATTTTACCAAAGGAAGACGAACTATCCCTGTTATCAAATAATACAAGCTTGAACATCCCCTTCACTGGGAAAAAAATATCAGTCTGCTGTTTGTGAAAATGCCAGCCCTTTACAACACCTGGATAAGCAACGGTGAGGTAAACTTGTCCAAATTTCTCAAATATCGGATCGTCACAACGCAGCATCTCCATCAGGTAGCCGCGTTCATCAGGAATAACCAGCAATGGTTTAGTATTGACTCCTTGAATCAAGTTCACAACTAGGTCCTTTCTGCGATAGCCAAAATATACCGACCGCAAGCCGCATATTGCTCGGCGACCGCGCACTCAATCTCCATCAGATGTTCTTGCTCACTGGCTGAGAACTGCGAAGGCCTTGCGAAAACTGCCAAAGGATCCCCCTCAATACCAGAACAAACACCTATTCCACGCAAATTAATATTAGTAAAACCCTGCGTATTCAGAAGTTGCGAAACATCTGCTGGCGTGTGCCAACTGAACCATGTCGTCCCCCCCCCCCAATTTCCTTCGCGTGAACTGATCACCAAACGAGAACTTTCCCAATCACGCTCGCGAATAGAGTAAAGTAGATTGAAATATTGGCTCCGAAACGAAGCAAATAACAAACCACCCGGCCTTAGCACACGATAAACCTCTTTGATGACTTCTCGGTAGGTCGGCATAAAAATAGCTATCTCATTCATCAGCACGACATCGAATGAAATGCCCGGCAAACCCTGAACGAACGTCAGTGCATCATCTTCGTGGAATTCCACGTTTTTAATATCTTGCTCAAATGCGTACACGTTCGCTTTGCGAATGGCAGCTGGCGTATAATCGACGCCAATAACCTTCCCATGCTGTGCCCATTTGGCCATGGGAAGGGCGAATCGTCCTTGACCACAACCGATATCGAGTACCATGGGATCGCGTTCTGGAAAACGTTTCTCACACTCGGGCAAAATCCAGTGCAGATACTGTTTGGCATAATAAGGTTCATCGGGATGAGAAACCATGTCATGGGCGGTCGTTGCTTTCTTTATCTGGGCGTCATGCTCTGATTCCAATCCTTTATGTGTTGACCAACGTGCGGTTTGATCCAATAAACGCGCGATATAACGTAGAACGCGAGCTAATAAGCTCATTAAGCGGAACATATAATCTCCGGTACTTTGTCAATGCCACTTCGGTGTTCTACAGATGAACATTCCAGCATAATAAAATTACTCCCTTTCCAAAACAATATTGAGCAGTTTTCGAAATAGATTCGCAGACCGCAATGGAAAATCAATATAACCGTAGTCTCTATAAAGAAGATCCAAAATGAACAGCGGACCGCAGGCTTTGATAAACTCCAGACTCAACTCTTGTGATACGGCGTATCGTGCCAGCATCTCATTCGCGATGGAAGCCAATTCACCCTTCGAATCAGATTTAAATAATGATTCGACTTGCCAAATTCCACAATCGATCGCAGGCTGGGCAAATAAATTTAGCGCGTCGAATGGTGGGAAAGATTCTTCCTCAGCATATTCAAAGTCTACGACGGCCATGCTTGAACGGGAAATCAATATGTTAAGGTGGTTATAATCAGCGTGGATAGGCCCGGTCCGCAATTCAAAGCCATTTGCTAGTTTTTTCAATCTTACCCGGTACGCTTCAATTGTGTCAGCGGGAACATCAATAATGTTAATCATCCTCGTGGATGCAAGCCTGCTTGCAGCAAAACGCTCCCAGAAAGCTTCAAAAGTTAGCGAATGCCCCGAAGTTTCGTTATTAAACATTATCAACCAGTCAATTGCCTGTTGTGCGAACCTATCGAAGGAAATCGCCCCAGTGGGTGAATCGCCGCAAAAAGAGACCAAACGATCTGTTACTTGATGTGCAAGTTTTTTAAATATTGATCCTATCTGCCGTTGCCCATTGTCATGAAAAAGTCTAGGTTCAATAGTCTGCCCATTTACCACAGATCTAGAGATCACAAAGTAGCCATCTAAGTAGCCACAAAACATCTGTTTGGCGAGACTTTGGCTGGATTGCACGCATTGGGCAGCTATTATCGCATATACATCCGCCTCGTGTCTAAGGGCCGCAAGACCGGTTTTGTCACGGTTAACTTTGAGGTAGCCTAGCGGCTTTCTCTTATCTGCATTGGAGAAAACGAGGAAAGAAACAGGAGCACCTCTCTCCATCCTTGACTTGAACTTTATGAGGCTTATCCCTGAGGGAATCTCAATTTCAGGGAAAAGAGTTGACCAGTTATCGAACACAATTTGAGTGAATGTGCGACAGTGGTAGTCATGGTTGGAATCATTCTGTTTTCGTGCTGTAACGATAAAATCAGGAACTGTTAATACAGATAGCCCTGTGATGTAAAGGAATAGATACATCAATTTTCTTCGTATACCACCAGTCCTTATAAGATTATTGATCAAAAAAAAATTAAAAATCTTCGAGTCCAGCGGCAGAATTGTCGCTGGTTCTCCATAACTTGGAAACGCCGAGTAGTAGGTTTGCTGAACATATCCTGCTTTCTGTAAAAGCTCGCGTAACCCCCAGTGCGAATAGGTGTAAGTTCGATAGGACTGTCCAATGGCTAATAATGAGTAGATATCAGCCAGCTTTCGCGGAAGGAGACTATTGAAAGGCAAACCACTATGGTCGTCAGGTGCACCTAAAAAATAGGATGCTTGGATTCTGTTTTCGATAGCTATGCATATTACACCGCCAGGTTTCAGAACACGTAGAGCCTCCTGAAGACCTCTGATCTGAAGTGTACGAGGGTCTTTACCCTGTACGGTCTTTAGGTCA
>CAILYI010000134.1 GCA_903838415.1 uncultured Anaerolineae bacterium
ACTCGCTGTCATTTATGAGTAAAATCAACGCCAGTAGACATCAAATCACAAAGAGAGGTTTTATCGTGCCAGTTCAGAAAAAACACATTTTGCACATCAGCAATGCCGATTCTGTAAAAGGATACCGCGTCAACGAATACGAGTATGAATTGCTTTGCAAAATCCGTGAGTTTGAACATCTCGAAACAGAATCGGAAACCATTCGATTTATTATCCGAGAAGTAGCGCGGCTTCGTGGATTACATCCTGGCCCAATATCTGAAACGGAGGAGAAATAAGCGAGAGAGCGAACTAATGCGTATCGCTCGTTTTTTCCATATAGAATAACCTTTGGCTGGAATGAATTCCTGCGAAAAGAATAATTGGTGATTTCTTGGGGAAATTCGCAATATTTCTTTCACTGCGAACTTGGAATATAGCGGGAACTTGCTATTAATTATATTCGAATCCTGGTTCCGACATTGGAAAAGAGCCCACCCAAATGCTCGGGGTAGGCTCTTTTAGCGGTGAGCAATTGCCCCGCCGACCATAATTGGGCGGCTTTTGTATTTTCTGTCTTGCCGTGTTCACGGATCAATTTCTTGCGGGATTTCTCCGATTTAGAAGCTGGGGCAGTGCCGCCTCATTTTCTAGAATATTCAGTTCGACGGAGCGGCTGGTACACCATTCCCTGGCTTTTTCATCAAGTAACTGAACCTGCCTGGCAAGGGCAGGCAGATTGCCCTGCGCGGCGAACAAGGTTAAATCCGGGAAGCCTGCCTTTTGATACCCATCGAAATATTCACCCAACAAATTGAAATCTGTACTATAAAAACCTTTTTCAACTTTATTCATCAACACGCATAGCAATCGTTGTAAATCAAAAGCCGCTGCACTTGCCGTCAGCCTGTCCCCACGCTCACATGCCGAAAGCGCCTTGGTCTTGTACTCATGGACATCAAAATAAAAATTAACAAAGACATCTTTGGCTTCCGATGGTTCGGCAAGAGATGCCTGGGCCTCCAGCAGGGTTTTGCGGACTTCCAAGGCCAATTGTTCTGCTTGTTCCATCGCCTGGCTTGGAGAATGGGGCAGTAAAATCCCGTTTAGCATCGTTTCCAGGTCGGCGGGTCTCTGCTGCATCGCCAAGATCTGGGGCATATTTGCGCCCCAGCCTTTTGTAAAGTAGGTCTGGTTGATCAGCGCCAGACAATTGACCGCGCTGTTGGTGAACTGCCATCCCGTCCAGTGCAGACCTGGCAGATCATTCTGTGCAAGCGCCAGACGCATCTGGCCCAACTGGAAAAGGGTGTTTTTGAATTCCTCCAGCCCGCGTTCGACCATGTAACCACGGCTTTCCGGTCGGGTAAGCTCAACAATATGCGCTTTCAGCGCCTGATAGCGCTCCAGGTCTGCCTCCGAACGGCAATAAAGCACCTTGGCGTTCGCAATCTGGGAAGCTGACAATGCCCAGGGGTTTCTTGACTTTGCATTGGCAATGTTCTCCAAAACTTTCCACGGCATGCACCCGAAATCGAAGGGCAGATTGTCGATAACAAATGTAGTGCAAAGTGACTCCGCTTTGCCGTCGTCCGGGACGTAGTAAATGTCGAGGTCAGAGGTTGGTTTCGCTGTGCCGAGCGCATACGATCCATGATAAACGACGAGGGCGATATCATTGCCGTGGACTTGTACTGCATGCGATACTAAAATATCGGCGATTTTAAATACATCGGTCATTTGTTCACCTTTCATTCACCAAAATCACACTTCCATCTTGTGCTACTCCCACGCCATCGCGGTAGAGTTGCCCGTTACCGAGCAGACCCCGCATATCATCCAGATGCTCTTACTGGACAAATCCCGGCGTCCCAAAGGGATTGCTGCGCTTATGCGGTACTGGCGCACCGGGCTTTTCAGAGATACTCGCATCCGCAATAGATATTATGCCAGACCAGGGACAAAAGCCATTCTTACAAGTTTTGGGCGGTTGACTATGTGTGGTTTCACAACGCCGAGCTGGGCCAAAAGCTGCTTGAAGTTCACCACCGGGACGGCAACACGCGCCAACCTATCTTTGCATCACTCACTGACATGATGAAGTCCATCAGACAAAATACTCATAAAAAGAGCCTGTTTTCTGAAGAGCCGGATGAAGCGAAAGTTTCATGTCCGGTTCGGGAGTGGCGGTGGGGTGCGTAACTGCCCCACCGACCATAATTACTACATATATCGGTGGGCTGCATACAATCTTACAACCTTTCGAAAGAATATCCATTCGCTTGTAGCCGCAGCAACGCACCAACGGTTACCCAGCCTCGCCATTCCATTTCACAGCCTGGGCTGATCGGAGTCCAGGTGATTCCCCATCCACCGTCTTCCTGCTGTCCAGCAACGATTTCTTCAAGATTTGCACGGATGTCTTGCTCACTAAAATGGACACGTAATGGGTCATCAGGAAAAGGTGCCCAATCAAGCGCTTTCCGCACATAGCCAGTGGCACCAGCTTCCGCTACTAACCCTGAAGAAAGAAGATGCTCGCTGAGACGCTTTATTTCTTTCTCTGCACGCTCCTGTTGCGGCACATACCGGAGAAATGTTAACACGCATCCCATCTCGTGCTGTTCATTTGGCAAAAGACCGGGGATTTTCTCCCAGCAGTACGCTGTGGACCTCTCCAGCCAGACGTGATGAACTGCATGCTTATGTAATAACCCACAAAGAATGGCTGTAGGATTCAACGAGGCTGGTGGGTTATCTTCTGTATTCCACCATGGTGCGTGCGGATAATTGCGAACAGAAGGCAAAACAAATGGAACGCCACCTTCTTCTGTAGTAATGCTGAGAAGAAAGTCGCATATTCTCTGTACCATGATTTCATCAAAACCGATAGTATCCAAGATCTCTAGAGCGTGTTGGGTCGGCACGGGTTGACTTTCTGGGCAACGGATATCAGGTTCCAAGGCATTGCCAAAGCCGCCATCTTTGTTTTGATAGGCGCGTAACGCAGAAAGCACGGCTTGCGATGAACCTGACCGAAAATGGAAATCGAACAACCGACGCTCCAGCAGGCGGGCGTTATGCCAAATGAACTCTTCTGCTTGCTCAAATAGGTTCTTCATATTTATTTTTTACCTGGAAGCCATCGCGGTAGAGCTGCCCGTTACCAGACAAACCCCGCATATCATCCAGATGCTTTTCCTGGACAAATCCCGGCGTGCGGAACTACCGCACTGGGTTTTCAGAGATACTCGTGTCCTCTGTCTAGACAATAGGCATGGTTATACCAATACTATACATCGCTTGATGGTTGGTTTCAAGCATAATTCGTTTCCGACGCTTGAAATGAGAACACCCCGAGTAGTCGGGGTGTTCTCATTTCAAGCGGTGAACAACTGCCACCGCCGACCATAATTAGCCCGCTTCATTTTAGTCGTCATTTGCAAAATTAAAGGCGGCGAGGCACCACTCTTCTTCGCCTTTAAGCCAAAATCCAAAAACCCATTCTTTACCGATAGTGTCTAGATCAAGCACGGATGCCTCAATATTCACACTCGGAATTGCAGAGTAGTGATTTATTCGTTTAGCACCAGTATATATTGCTTCTTGGTGTTCTTTCAATGGAAGCCGAAAAGCATAAGTGTGAGTTCCACCACAAAATGCAAAAATTATGCCCGACAAGGGATTAACTAATACTGGTGTCCCATGAACAATCCATTGGCATTTCACAGGAAGTTTGACAGTAACTTCATCCCAAAGCCGTGTCACTAAATCTGGGTGAGAACCCAATTTTGTATAGGGATCCTTCACGCTTGTCGGAGAACAACTTGGGAGTTGACGCGCTACTGATACTGAGTGCTCAAGCCGTTCTCGTGATCCTAGATAGGAGAGAATGCCGACATTTGCTGGGTGATTGAAATTGACACTAATGCTGTTGTCCATTCAAAACTTACTCCATCATGGGCGGCCATCGCGGTAGAGCTGCCCGTTACCGAGCAGACCCCGCACAAATTCCTGATTGCATATCGATTAGTCGAACTGACTCGACAGCCGCGTAACTATCACGATTCAAGTTGAACGATTGTCTACAAAAACCACTAATCAGGAAAATAAAACTTACCGCCATAAACTAAAACAAAATCACTACCCACTTCTAATGAATTAATTGTACAGCAAAAAAAAGCATTTCTTAATCGGCATAGGTTGAGCCAAGAATCAGCGATATAAAAGCACTGACCCCAATAACTCCTATGGTAAAAACGTGGGCGAAATTCCCTCGGGGGAAAATTATATTTTCCCTTGAATTCGCAAGTAAATTACAGCTCCATCGAATTTAACAATTCTTTCAACGCCAACAGTTCTTCCCTGGATAGGGTGACACCTTTTCCCATTGTCTCGTTGCCCGCTGACCAATCACGGATATCGTATTTGGCATCTCTGTCATTCCAACTGATCAGATTGACTTCCTTGGCCCAGCCCGATGCAGATTTCGACAGGGTGCCTATCTTCTTGATGATTTCGTATTTGATCTCAGCCATTGGTCAAAGCTCCTGATTATTCAACAGTGCCATAATTTTCGCTTTTCTTGTTTCGAGTGCCAGGGTTTGAGATTTCAGCGCTCGGAGAGTTTTGTTGACCTCCGCCAACTCGGTTTTTAGTTGTTTTTGCTTCAAATAATCAGCGCCATGCTTTTCGCTGACCAGGGCTTCGACTTCATGCCGCAACAATCGCAAGGCCGGGTTTCCGTACATGCTGATCTCCCGGTACTGCAATTTGCCAGCGTTGATAGCTGCGACGATTTCCGGGTAGGTGATCCCATATTCTTTTTCAGCGGTTTTCTCGGTCAGGGTGGCACCTTTGTCTGTCCAGCCGGGTTTATTGAGTCCAGGATTCATTGGTTCTCACTTTCACAGTTACGACAATCCCGTTAGCAGGGACAACACCTTCCGCGACAGGTTTATCACCGGCTCGCCCAGTTTGTCCAAATTTTCCGCCGCCTTGACCAGCCCATCCACACTGACCGAGTACCATTTCTTTTGCGGCTTGGGCTTGGTGGCTTCATCCACCAGCTTGGACAGGTCTTCAGCGACTTCGGCGGCCTGCTCTTCAGGCAGGGATTTGTTCATCGCCGCAACCGCTTCGGCCAGTTGTTTGAGCGTTTCTTTGAGTTCGACATCGATTTTTGCCGAAGAGATTTTGTTGTAGCTATCCTTGATGGCCTGGTTGCCATCGCCGACGTTCAGGTTGCCATCAAAGTTGCCGCCTATATGGATGTGAGTCACATTTCCTCCAGTTTCCTTTGGCCGAATTTCATTCGGAACACCACTCAATACTTTACGAACATTTACATCAATCAGGCGATTACCGTCAGGAACGGGCAAAATTTCAACACCTTTGGCTTCCAACATGAGCAGATAATTGTAGGATAGGGGTTTTGCATTGACCGCGCCGGGGACGGGGATAAGTTTTTCGGGGTTCAACCCTTTGATTGAGTCATGAATTTCGTCCAGATGTGTACAAATTGCCAGCAGCGCGTCGCGCCGGGTGTGTTCGAGACCGTCAATGGCGATGGTGATTTTCTTGTCTTCAATGTCGGCCTTGACCAGGGCGTGATTGTCGCCAATTTTGAGCACGACGCCGGTGCGCCAGACAAAGCCATCGTCGATTTTCTGGTTCATGCGGACGATGAAGCGGGTAATGACGCTGGAGGGCAGGACGGGATAGGCATACTCAAAGGCCGGGATGCCGTTGAATTTTAGGTCAGGTTGGTCTTTGGGCAGCAGGTCAGGGACAAGGAAGGTTTTGTCCGGCTCTATGTCGTACCCATAGGGCATTTCATAGCACAGTTCAAACTTTTTCATCATGTCGACGATGAACAGCCGTTTGCCGCGCGGATATTCGGGCAGGTTGAGAATCTCGTCGAGCATGACAACGTTCAGCACGCCTTTGTTTTGGAACAGGGTATGCGAGTTGAGAATCGTGTAGACCCCATTGGTGACCCACTGCGGATTGAGAATGCCGAGGGCTTCTAGCCTTGGGTCATCCTGGAAGTGCAGCACCACGCCCAGGTCGTGGAGAAAACCAATCAGCGTGCGCTGGCTGGTCTCATCGCTGACTTCGTTTTCGACGCACAGGTCGAGATATTTGTCGTGGGTGATGAAATTGGACTCGCGCCCCAGCCCTTCCAGTTTGGTTTTGACCGTGAACCAGGTTTCGGGCAGCAAATCGCGGACGTGCGGCAGGTTATTAACCTGCTCGGTGATGGCGGCTTTGAGGGCTTCGATGCCTACGCCAGTCGCAGCGGAGGTTTCAAGGATACCAACGATGTTGGGATATTTCTTTTGCAGGCCAGTGCGGTCAATATCGAGCGGGTGTTGGTCGATTTTGTTGCCCACAATCAAGACCGGCGACTCGCCGCCGAAGGATTGGATGATTTTGAGCCAGTATTCGACGCGATTTTCTTCCTGGGTCAGGCGGGAGTCGAGCACCAGCAGGTAAAGACTGCGTTTGGTGAGGAAAAACTGGTGCGTGGCGTGCATGATTTCCTGCCCGCCGAAATCCCAAAGGTTGAGTTTGATTTTGGATGGCTGATTTTCGATTTTAGTATGATTATCAACTTGCCACCGTTTAATTGAGATGCCTTCTGTTTTCAATTGATTTGTATCAAATTGATTATTGGTTAGCCGATATAAAAGGGATGTTTTGCCAACTGACCCCTGCCCAATAACAAGAACTTTTGCTTCAAGAAGCGATTTATGACTTTTAACTGCTTCGTCTACTTCTGCCAGGAGTTCGTCTGTTTGCTTGATAAGAATTTCCGTTGTTGACATCCCAAAACAAGCGGAAATAATCACCTGAGGGGCATTTATGTTCTCTAGAATTTCTGGCGGTGTTGGTAATAAATTCTCACGTACATCGAGTTTTTCTAGTTTATTAAGATAAATTATTTCGGTAGGCAATCTCTCTAATTTATTTTGTTGAAGATGCAAATTTTTCAGTCTAAAAAGACCGCCTATTTCTTTGGGCAAACTTGTGATTCTGTTTTCTTGAAAATTCAAGGATGTTAAGTTTTTCAAATTACCAATAGCGCCGGGTATCACTGTCAAACGATTTCGATACACAAGCAAAGTGGTTAAGTTTAATAACTTACCAATTGAATTTGGTAATTCTTTGATTGAAGTGCCACTGATAATCAATATTTCCAGACTCGAAATATCCCCAATTGATTCAGGCAAATTATCTATATCCATTTCAAGAAAAATAGGATGATGCTTCGGCTTTAAAGTTGCATGCGGCCCGCAAATAGTTAGGCTCGTCCAATTCTCTTTTATGGCGTTGTCAATAGCCTTCTCAAGTTGTCTATAACTCATAGATCTCCTAATAATATTCCCTCACATACCCATACGCCTTCTCGAACAACTCCTCGTCCTTGTGGAGTTTGTATTTCGCCAGCGTTCGCCGCAGGGCTTTGCGCACTTCGCGTTTGCCGCCTTCGGTGGCTTGCCAGCCTTCGAAGCGGATTTTTCTCACGATGTCGTCAATGTCATCCACAATGCGTTCGACGACGATGGGGGTGTCTGCCGAGCGGGTTTGCTGGAAGAGTTCGGTCAGGGCGGTTTTGGCGCGGTCTTCATCTTCCGCCGGGGGGACTTCTTTTTCGGTGTTGACCAGGTCGCGGGCTAAATCAAGCAGGGCTTTCAGGAAGGCAATCGAGTGCAGTTGCCCGGCTTCGTGCTGTTCCTTGAGTTTTTCGAGGCGCTCGGAGAGTTTGCGGTAGCGCGGATTGTCCATGTGGCCGCGCAGACGCGTGGCGAGTTTGAGTTCCAGTTCGCGGGCTTTTTGGCTGGGGTTCTGGGTGTTCAAGATGGCTTCGATTAACTGCGGGTCGAGCACGATTTCGTCCAGGTCGTCGCGGACGGTTTCGACGTGGACGTTCTGGTGGATAAGCTCAATCGTTTTCGCGCCGAGCGAGTGCCAGAGCAGCGCGCCGGTGCCGCTGGTGGGCTGGATGGAGATATAGACCTGCGAGAGCCAGCGGTAGTCGTTTTCGTAGGGGGCCAGCAGCGGGTCGGGGGAGATGGCTTCCCACAGGCTGGAGAGGTAACTGTAATCGGCGGCGAACAGGTCGCGGATTTCGTTGTTCGGCAGGCATTCCTGGGCGGCGAGCAGGCCTTCGAAACCGGTCAGCGACATATCCAGGCCGGGGAAGTAGGCCAGGCATTTTTGCATGGCTTCGGGCAGTTTCGTTTTCAGGGCTGCGATGTCCGAGATGACGCGGCGGAAGCCTTCTTCGTCGAATTCGAGCGATTTGGCCACGTCGTCGAACACGCCCAGGTAATCCACAATCAGGCCGTGGGTCTTTTTGTCGCCGTAGGTGCGGTTGACGCGCGTGATGGCTTGCAGCAGGGTGTGGTCGCGCATGGGTTTGTCGAGATACATGGCTTGCAGGATGGGCGCGTCGAAGCCGGTCAGCAGTTTGGCGGTGACGACGAGCATTTGCAGCGGGTCGTTCGGGTCGCGGTAGCGGTCGAGCAGTTTTTCTTCGGCGTCGCGGTCGCGTTTCAGGGGGCGGTAGCGCTCGTCGTCGCGCTCTTTACCCGAGACCGAGATGACGATGTCGCTGGCTTCCGGCGGCAGGTGTTTATCCAACTCGGCCTTGTAGAGCAGGCAGGCTTCCTGGTCGAAGGTGACGAGCATGGCTTTGAAGCCGTTCGGACGCACTTTTTCAAGGTAGTGCCGGGCCACGTCGGCGCAAATGGCCTGGATGCGTTCGGGGACTTTGACCAGCACTTTCATTTTGGCGGCGGCTTTGCCGAGTTGGTCGCGGTCGAGGTCTGAGAGTTCGCCGGTCAGTTCGCTGTAGGCTTCGTCGATGGCGGCCTTGTCGATGTGCAGTTCCACCAGGCGCGGTTCAAAGTGCAGGGTCAGGGTGGCGCCGTCGCGGATGGATTCTTCGAAGCCGTAGCGGCTCATGTAGCCGCGTTCATCTTCTTCGGCGCCGAATGCGGCAAAGGTGTTGTGGTCACGCCGGTTGATGGGCGTCCCCGTCAGACCAAAGAAAAAGGCTCCGGGGAGGGCGGCGCGCATTTTCAGCCCCAGGTTGCCTTCCTGGGTGCGGTGGGCTTCGTCCACCAGCACGATGATATTTTCATCCGCACTCAGCAGGCCATCGGCCTCACCAAATTTGAAAATGGTGGTGATGATGATTTTGCGCGTACCCTGTTTGAGCAGGGTTTCGAGTTCGGCGCGGCTTTCGGCTTTGACCAGGTTGGGGATGTCGGAGGCGTGGAAGGTGGCGCTGATTTGGGCGTCGAGGTCAATGCGGTCAACGACGATGAGCACGGCCGGGTTGCGCAGGGCGGGCTGCAGGCGCAGTTTTTGGGCGGCAAAGACCATCAGCAGGCTTTTGCCGGAGCCCTGGAAGTGCCAGATGAGCCCTTTTTTGGTGGTTCCGCCGAGCACGCGCTGGACGATTTTGTTGGCGCCTTCGTACTGCTGGTAGCGGCAGATGATTTTCAGGCGGCGTTTTTTCTTGTCGGTGGCGAACAGGGTGAAGTTGGCGAGAATATCGAGCAAAACGTTCGGGCGGAGCAGGCTGGGGATGGATTGGGCTAAAAGAGAAATGCCTTTCGAACCGCGAAGGGCGCTAAGTCCGCTAAGGTTTTTTTGATGGATTTCCCCTTCGGCATTTGTGGCGTCCCCGGCCTTTTGCGCGCTTAAGCGGCTGGGTTCCTGTCCCTGGGCTGGATTTTCTCCACCCGTCACCGGTGTCGCCGTTAAATTAACCTGGTTTTCCCTTTGGTTTTCCTTCGCGCTCTTCGCGGCCTTCGCGGTTAATTTGATTTCATCCGGTATCCACGGACTCCAGTGTTCCAGCGGCGTGTGGATGGCCCCGTAGCGCAGGTCTTTGCCTTCGGTGGCCACGTTGAGCACGTTGCAGGCAAACAGTTCGGGGACGAATTTTTCGTAGTCGTCGTGGATTTGCTTGGCCCCATCCACCCAACTGACGGCGTTACGGACGGGGGTTTTGGCTTCGAGCACCGCCAGCGGCAGCCCGTTGACGTACAGCACCAGGTCGGGGCGGCGTTCGGCGGCTCCGGCGCGGAACGTGACCTGGGTGGAGGCGATGTACTGGTTGTTATCCAGGTTTTCAAAATCGAGCAGGCGGATGGTGACGTGCTGGTTATTCTCGCCAAAGGGCATGGAGCGGTCGCCGCGCAGCCAGGCGGTGAATTCTTCGTTGGCGCGGATGAGACCATCGCTGCGCACAGCGGCCAGGATGGCGCGCAGTTTGTAGAGCACTTCGTCGGCGCGGGCGGGGCGGGCGGCGATTTCGGGGTTGAGCCGGATGAGCGCCTGCACCAGCCAGGGTTCGAGCAGGGCCTGGTTGACCTGGCGCGGCAGGTCGAGCGCCGGGACGTAATGCCAGCCCGCGCCTTTGGAGTTGCGCCCCAGCGGCAGGTAAGGCGCGGCCGCCTGGCTGACCGCCCCGCTCCCCGGCCCAAACACGGGCGGCGGCGTGACGCCGGTCAGCAAGTGGACGAGGTAGTTTTCGACGGTGTTTTGCTCGTTGAACATGGGATTCACCCCTAACTCAATAACAAATGGCGACTTAAACTGGTTTTTAGTTGCTTGCTAAGTGAAATATGATTGGTTACTTCCTGAATTTGCTTATCAATCGCGTCAAGTTCGCTGACAATTTCATTTTGCATTTCAAGCGAGACAAGCGGAATAGGCATTTTTTTCATCTGAGACACGTTGAAGTGTAATTGTGCCGTTCCCGCAGTTCCTTGCGAAATTTTTCTGCGCCCCGCTGCTGAGTTTATGTACCGGCTAAGGTAACTTGGGTTTATTCGCTCACTTGGATGAGCGATTATCAAGTCAATACAGTTACAGCCATCTAATTCTGAGTTGATAACAGCCGCGTCACCAGGTCTACCAGTGCGAACTATTACAACATCGCCTTTTGACAAACGAGATTTGGAGTGTATTTCATGGGCTTTTGGAGAAATGTAAACCAATTCATCCAACACGAATTTGTCTGGAAAAATATTCAAAGACCGTAAGGCCGGTATTCCTTTTTCAACATAAAATTTCGCTGGTGTTACAACTATTCCAACTGTTATTTCTTTGCACAAATCATCGCAAGGAATCCATTCTGCTTTATCGTTTCCGCTAAACAATTTAATGGACGCCGAATTTTTGAGTTTTTCAAGACTTTCCAGAACTTCTTGCCATCTCGTTATCACGTCATCCGCCGCCCAGAGCAGGTCGGCGATGCGGCGCTGTTCGTCCACGGGTAATAAGGGGAATTCGTAATTGGCAAGATGCGTCCAATTGGTGCGCGGCGAAAGCGAACCCGCCGAAGTCTTGACCGCATACTCGTAAAACCCTTCCGATTGCAGGATAAACGGCAGCAATTCGGGCAGCAACACCGTCGGGTCTTTGCTCTCAAAGACATAAATATCGCTCGAACAGACCCCGTCAAACTCAGCAATCGCCACCTTGCGCTGGTACGCCCGGCGCTTGCCGAACAGCACCTGTCCGCGCTGGAAGGTGTTCGTGAAGGTCGTCCCCTCCGCCACGAGGCCCCAACTGCGAATGTGCAAATTCTCCGGCTCGATGTGCTCGAGTCCCACGAAGCGCTCAATCCCTGCGGCAAGCGGGTCGGCTGTCCGCGTGGAGGGGAGGGTGATTACATCAGCAAAGCGGGTGAGGGTCATGAATATCTAGTCTCTGCCGCAATCTATTCCGCGACTTTATTTACTTTTAGCGAATTTACATTTAGGCGTCGAGCCGCATTTTTGTGCGCTACCGAAAGTTGCTGGGGAGTTACCAAAACCGCCTGAACATTGATAAGTTTTCCTTCAATATCATACATTGCGCGCAATACTGCGCGATATTTTACGCATTGAAAGATACCGCGAGTCAATTCGCCCTGTGAAGCAACGTCCGTTTTGATTTCCACTGCCAGTGTTTGCTCGTCATTTCGAAAGAGTACATCAACTTCATCGCCAGAATCCAGGCGAAACTCAATCGCTCCATTCGTGAAGCTGCCAAAGGAACTGAATAATTCTGGGTGTTCTGCTACATGGTTTTTAAGCGTCAAATGCGCTTTACTTTCCCCTTCCCCGCCCATAATGGGTTTTGGCTTTGCAAGTTGGATTGGCTCAGTTTCTAATAACTCACCAGAAATGTTTACTCCCAAGTATTCAGCCACATCATCCCAACGCGAAAAATTATGTACCGCATTCGTGGCGCGTTCAATCATGGCTGAACGGTTATTTGACGTTAAATTCTCGGCAGTACTTTTTGTTATATATGACTCCACTGCAAAAACGACTGGACAAAACTCATCCAGATTGTACCCTCCTCGATTGGTGGATTGTTTAATA
>CAILYI010000135.1 GCA_903838415.1 uncultured Anaerolineae bacterium
CGGGCCGCCTTCCAGGTGGCGACGGATGTGCTTGATCGCACCAACAGCGCCAACGATGGGCAGGATTTGAAAGACGAAGCGCAGAATATTCTGGATGATGTCAAATCCGAGCTGACAGATGCGCAAAAAGCCTATGATGATGCCATGACGACCGAGGGCGCGACGGATGTCATGCAGGCGCGCGCCAAGTTGTTGGTGGCGCAGGAACGTTATGACATGGCGCAAGACAGCCTACGCACTTTTGAAACCGGCAGCGAAGCGCCCAAGGTGGTTGCCGCCCAAAAGACGCTTGACCAGGCCAAAGCCGCCGCGGATCAGGCGCAGGTTGCCATCAGCCAGGCCGAAGCCAATTTGGCGCTGATCGAGGCCCAAATGGCGCGGTTGATCGTCAGCGCGCCTGCGGACGGGATCATCCTGACCCGCAGCGTTGAGCCGGGCGAGGTGGTCAATCCCGGTTCAGTCGTCCTCTCCCTGAGCCGCCTGAGCGACCTGACCATTACCGTCTATGTGCCCGAAGATCGTTATGGCGAAGTTACGCTTGGGCAGGAAGTCAGCGTGGCGGTCGATTCGTTCCCCGGCGAGACCTTCAAGGCCGTCGTGACGAAGATCGCTGACCAGGCTGAATTCACCCCGCGCAATGTCCAGACCGTCGAAGGCCGCAAAAGCACCGTTTTTGCCATCAAGTTGAGTGTGAATGATTCCGCCGGAAAACTCAAACCCGGCATGCCTGCGGATGTGACCTTTACCAAATAGTATTCCCGCGGTTCGCCGGTGATTGGAAAAACTGAGATGGGTATCGTCAATTTTGACTGGAGCAAGATCAAAAATGTCCAGAAACTCCACCGGTTTCTTTATGCGGTTGGGCTGGGATCCGTCATTGGCAAATTCATCCTGCTTTTGACCACCACCGGGCGCAAAAGCGGACAGCGGCGTCACACGCCGCTGCAGTACGAGGAAATTAACGGCGAGTACTATCTCGGTTCGGCGCGCGGCTTGCAAGCAGATTGGGTTCGCAACCTTCAATCTAATCCGCAGGTTGAAGTCCGCGTGGGCGCGAAACGTTTTCAGGGTCGCGCCGAAGTGGTGACCGACCCGGCCCGCATTGCCGATTTCATTGAAATCCGCCTTCAGCGTCATCCGCTGATGATTGGTTTGATTATGCAAAAGGCACATGGCTTGTCCCGTCAGCCCAATCGAGCGCAGTTGGAAATCCTGGCAGAAAAAGAAGCGCTGGTGATTATCAAGCCGCGCAAACAGCGCATCGGCGAAGACCCTTCCGAGTATTCAATCGACCTATGATTCACAACCTATAATCTATGACTCTTATCGAAGCATCTCACTTACGCAAGACATTCGGCTCGCTGGTCGCTGTCGATGACCTGAGCCTTTCAGTCGCCCCGGGCGAAATCTACGGCCTGGTTGGCGCGGATGGCGCGGGCAAGACCACCACGCTGCGTCTGCTGGTTGGCGCTTTGACTCCCAGTGTCGGCACCGCCGCCATCTGCGGATTTGACATCCAAAAGCAGACGGAACAGGCCCGCGCCACGCTCGGTTATCTATCGCAGCGTTTTTCAATGTACGAGGATTTGACCGTGCTGGAGAATATCCGCTTCTTTGCCGAAGTGCGCGGTCTGAAATCTGACGAATGGCAGCCGCGCTGCATGGAAATCCTCGATTTTGTGGGCCTGGCGCCCTTCAAAGACCGCTTTGCCGGTCAGCTTTCGGGCGGCATGAAACAAAAGCTGGGGTTGGCCTCCGCGCTCGTCACGCGCCCCAAAGTTTTATTACTCGACGAACCCACCACCGGTGTTGACCCGGTCACCCGTCAGGATTTCTGGCAACTGCTGATTCGACTGGTATCTGCCAGCCACGGAAACGGCGATGTCTCGGTGATTATCTCCACGCCCTACATGGATGAGGCCGCGCGCTGTCAGCGGGTCGGTTTCATGAAGAAGGGCAAAATCATTGCTGAAGGCACGCCCGGCGAGCTGCGCTCCATGTTGAATGAGCGCATGGTTGAACTACGCGGCGCACCGCTGCCTTTGCTCAAAAAGATTACGGCTCGTGAAGCTGGCGTGGAAGATGTGCGTGCTTTTGGTGACCGCCTGCACATCCGTGTACAGGCCAAACAAGCCGAAGCCGTCATCCGCAGCTTGAAAAAATCCATCCCGGCTGGCGGCGGCACGTTTGTGGATGCCCGCCCCATTCCGCCCGTGTTGGAAGATGTCTTTATGGCGTTGGCGCACGAAGACTCATAAGTTCGCGCTGCTTCATGCCGCGAATTCTTGTCAAAAATTATTATTTCGCCCAACAGGTCGCCTTACCCGCGTTTAGGAGAACCTATGATCACCTTTGACCTTTCCACCCTGGTTGATCGGCCCATGCCGGAAATCTTCAGCTTCCTTTCCAACCCGCTCAACCTGCCCAAGTGGCAGACGATGGTTGCCGCGATTGAACCGGTCGCGCCCGGCGCTGTCGGCGTGGGATCCAAATATAAGGTGTCCGCCGAGATGCTGGGGCGAAAAATCGACGGCTTGATGGAAATCACCACCTTTGCGCCTCCCGATAAGTTCGGTTTCACCAACCAGGCCGGGCCGATGCAGGTCACGGTGACGGTCACGCTAAAACCGGTCGGGACGGGCGCGAAGATTACGCTCCACGCCGAAGGCAACCCTGGCGGACTTTTCAAGCTGGCCGAAGGCGCGCTGGCCGGGCAGGTTAAGAGCCAGATGGAAACCAATCTCGCCCACCTGAAAACAGTTTTGGAAGCGGGCGCGTAATGCTGGAGTCAAACGTCAGAGACGTTTGACAATCGAAAGTCTGGAGTTTTTATGTCTTTACCTGTGATTTACGTCGAAGATCTTACCCATCGTTTTGGCGATTTTGTAGCGGTTGACCATGTCTCATTCGAAGTCAACGCGGGCGAAATCGTCGGCTACCTTGGCCCGAACGGCTCAGGCAAAACGACCACCATTCGCATGCTGCTTGGCTTGCTGGCTCCGTCAGAAGGCAGCGCCACCGTGCTGGGTTTTGACGCCTTCCGCCAGACGGAAGAAGTTCGCATGCGCGCCGGGTACATGTCGCAAAAATTTGCCATTTACGACGATTTAACCGTCTGGGAAAACCTGCAATTCTACGGCGGCGTGTATGGAATTACCGATAAAGCGCGGATTCTGGAAACCCTGGCGCATGTCGGTTTAAATGGACACGAATCCACGCTCACCCGCGACCTTTCTTCCGGTTGGAGACAGCGCCTCGCCCTCGGCATTGCCCTCGTCCACCGGCCAAAACTGCTCTTTTTGGATGAACCGACCTCGGGCGTTGATCCCACCGCCCGACGGGCTTTCTGGGACCTGATCTATGATCTGGCGGCTGAGGGCGTGACCATCCTGGTGACGACTCATTACATGGATGAAGCCGAATATTGCGGACGAGTTGGCATCATGCGCGACGGCAAATTGCTCGCAATGGATACGCCGCTTGCGCTGAAAGAACACTACGTCCCTGGCGATGTGTGGGAAATCTATGTCGATCCGCTGCTCAAGGGCCTGGACGTATTATCTGCCGCTCAAGGTGTGTACCGGGTCGGTTTGGCGGGAGACCATTTACGGGTCATTGTTGAAAAAGGCCTGGGCGAGCGTGAACTCAAAAGGATGCTGGAAAGCTCGAAGGTTAGAGTCGCCTCCATCCAAAAAGGCGAGCCCACGCTCGAAGATGTGTTCATTACGCTGGCAAAAAGTTGATCTAAAATATTGGCCGGGACCTTTTTGGTCCCGGTCTTTGTCTTGTTAAAGAATGGGTTTACAATAGTAATATAATTCACAAACTTATTTTGCATGGACCCTGTGCCCATGTCCCCATTTAGGACAGACTATGAACCGCTCTGAAATTCTCTCTTCTCTGAAAACCAAATCCCCTGATGTTCTGATTGTCGGCGCCGGTATCAATGGCGTGGGCACCTTCCGCGACATGGCGCTCAATGGCGTCGACGTTTTGCTGATCGATCGCGGCGATTTTTGCTCCGGCGCTTCGGCGGCCTCCTCACACATGGCGCATGGCGGTATTCGCTACCTCGAAAACGGCGAATTTCGTCTTGTGCGCGAAGCGGTGCAGGAACGCAACCGCATGATCGAAAACGCCCCGCATGTGGTGCGCCCACTGCCAACAGTGGTGCCGATGTTTAAGCTTTTTTCTGGCCTGCTGAATGCTCCTTTTAAATTCCTGAACCTGCTCGACAGACCCGCCGAGCGCGGCGCGCTGGTGATTAAAATTGGCCTGATTTTCTACGACACTTTCACCAAGGCTCAGGGCACCGTCCCGCCGCATAAGTTCGAAGGCCGCACCCAATCGCTCGAGAAATACCCCAAGCTGTCGTCTGATATCCAATATACGGCCACTTATTATGACGGACAAATCCTTTCACCCGAGCGCTACACCGTCGAACTGGCGCTGGATGGCGAAGCGGATGGCGGCAAGGCGCTGAATTATGTCTCATTCGCTGGCGCGGAAGGCAACAGCGTGACTCTGCGCGACGAATTGACCCAACAAAATTTCACCATTCAGCCAAAAGTCATCATCAATGCCGCCGGGCCGTGGATTGACCTGGTCAACGCTACTTTTGGACTGTCTCACCGATATATCGGCGGAACCAAAGGCTCGCACCTGGTTCTCAACCATCCGGAACTGCGCGAAGCAATCGGCAAGAATGAGTTTTTCTTTGAGAACAAAGATGGGCGCATCGTACTGATTTTCCCGTTTTACGACAAAGTTATTATCGGTACGTCTGACATCCCGATCCTGGAGCCGGACGAAGCGCGCTGCACCCCGGCCGAGGAACAATATTTTATCGATCTGGTGGCGCGTGTTTTCCCGACGATCAAGGTCACTTCTGAAAACATCGTTTTCCGTTTCTCGGGCGTGCGTCCGCTTGAGTATATGCAGGCCAAGACCACCGGCCAGATCACCCGCGATCACAGCATCAAGGAAGATCTAGCCGGCCAGATCCCGGTCTATTCATTGGTCGGCGGCAAGTGGACGAGTTATCGCGCCTTCTCGGAGCAGGTGACGGATAAGGTGCTGGCATTGTTTGGCATGCCGCGCAAAGGTGATACGAAAAAAATTCCGATCGGCGGCGGCAAGAATTATCCGCTGGTGGGTTATGCCCAGGTGGAATTCATCAAAAAGGTTGCCGAAGAAACCGGATTGGGCGACTTGAAACCGAAAGCCCTGTTTGAGCGCTACGGCACCCGCGCCCATACTGTGGCGAGCTATCTCGTGGCTGGCGCCGACGAAGCGTTGAAATCGCTCCCGGGTTGGACGCGCCGCGAAGTGGAGTTTCTCATTCTGCAGGAAAAAGCTATCCACGTTGATGATTTACTCCTGCGCCGCTCGACTCTGGCCTGGTTGGGACAGGTTTCCCGTCCGCTGGTGGATGAACTGGCCCAAATCATGGGCAAATGCCTCGGCTGGAGCGGCGAGCAGGTCACAGCCGAGGTGGAGCGTACGCTTGGTTTGTTGAAAGACAATCACGGGGTAAGTTTATAATCTAGCGCAAGGGCAGGTCTGAGACGAGACCTGCCCTTCTGTTTTCCGGTGGTAAAATCTAATCCTGAAAATCCAATCCTGGTGGTGGCATGAATCTATCAGTTGTAATCCCCGTCTATAACGGACAGGATACCATTATCGAGCTGGTCGAACGGCTGGGAAATGTCCTTCCCGGCATTTCCGATTCATACGAGACCGTACTGGTTTGCGATGGCAGCCCCGATCATAGCTGGCAGGTGATTGAGCAGCTCGCGGCGCGCTATCCGTGGGTGCGCGGGATCGAATTGATGCGCAATTATGGACAGCACAATGCGCTGTTGTGCGGCGTGCGCGCCGCCCGTTATGAAATCATTGTCACCCTGGATGATGATTTGCAACATCCGCCGGAAGAAATTCCGGTATTGTTGGCCCGCCTCGAAGAGGGTTTTGACGTGGTTTTTGGCGTGCCCAAAAAACTGCCCCATAGCTGGTGGCGCAACCTTACTTCGGTTATCACCAAAAACCTGGTTGGTTATGTGATGGGATATCAATCCATCCGTGACATCAGCTCGTATCGCGTCTTCCGCACCCATATCCGCAAGGCGTTTGAAAACTATCGCGGCCCCGACCTGCTTCTGGATGTGCTGCTGACCTGGGGCACCAGCCGCTTCGGCACCGTCCCGGTGGAAGAATCACCTCGCATGGTCGGCAAATCCAATTACAACATGCTGAAACTGATCAAAATGGCGCTCACGCTGCTGACCGGCTACACCACAGTCCCGCTGCGGTTTGCCAGCATCCTCGGTTTTCTGTTTACAATCTTTGGCATCTTTGACCTGATTTACATCTTGGTGACGTATTTTGTCCTGGGCTCGCTCCCCGGTTTTTCCTTTCTGGCCTCCACCATCATCATTTTCAGCGGCGTCCAACTGTTTGCCCTGGGAATTATCGGCGAATATTTGGCCCGGGTTTTTGACCGTTCCTATGGCCGCCCAACCTATCAAGTTTTGAAAACCACCGATCAAGAATGAACGTTGTCATTTTGCAGCCTTCCTATATTCCCTGGCGGGGATATTTTCACCAGATTTCCAAAGCCGACCTGTTTATCTTTTATGTCGACGTTCAATATGATAAACACGGTTGGCGCAATCGTAACCAGATCAAAACCGCGCAGGGCAAACAGTGGCTGACCATTCCAGTTCACAGCGGCGGGGCCACTGAAGGATTATTAATCAAGGAAGCGAAAATAGATTGGGCCAGGCCCTGGGCGGTCAATCACTGGAAAGCCCTGACCTTTTCCTACGCTAAAGCGCCTTATTTTCGTCAATACGCCTCGCTGTTGGAACCGTTTTATCAGCGTCATGACACGCTGTTGGCTGATTTCACCATCGACCTGACGATTGCCCTGGCGCGCGAATTGGGAATCTCCCAGACGCGTTTTATGCGTTCCTCCGAAATTCCCGGCGTCGACGGGCAGAAAACCGACCGTTTAATCCAGATTCTGACAAAAGTGGGCACCACCCATTACATCAGTGGCCCCTCGGCGCGCGATTACATTGAACAGGACAAATTCGACGCCGCCGGAATTTCGCTCGAATACATGCTTTACGATTATCCCAACTATCCTCAACTCTATCCGCCCTTTGACGGGCAGGTTTCAATTCTCGACCTGTTGTTCATGACCGGTCCGGAAGCATTTCACTCCATCTCCCGCCCACGCTGATGCCCATGGATGAATCTCTCAACCTCGAGCCGGTAAAATCTTACTTTGCGCAGCGGTTCCGGGAGCATGGCACCTCACCGCTCGGTTCCGATTGGAATTCGGAAATTGCTCAGAATATCCGTTTCGACCAGCTTCTCAAGGTAATCAAAGCTCCATCTTTTTCGCTGCTTGATTATGGCTGTGGCAGCGGTGCGCTGGCAAACTACCTGGCCGTAAAGGATTTTGAAGTTGATTACTACGGTTACGACATTCTGGAGAGCGCCATCGAGACCGCCCGCCGGGTCAACGTCGGGAAAGCTTGTCGCTCTTTCATGAGTGACAAATCCCAGATTCCGGTTTGCGATTACACGGTCGCCAGCGGTCCGTTCAACTTTCGGGCGGAGCATTCTCATGAAGCATGGACGGAACTTATACTCAATGAGTTGAACTTTATTAACCGGGTCAGTCGCAAGGGTTTTGCCAGCAATTTCCTGACGAAGTATTCTGACCCGGAAAAAGTGCGTCCCCATTTGTACTACGCCGATCCGTTATTTTTGTTTGACTACTGCAAGCGCAATTTTTCGAGAAACGTAGCCTTGTTGCACGACTACGATCTCTATGATTTCACCATTATTGTTCGTAAAGAGTAGCGCATGCCTGAAAACACTCTGCGAGTAGACTTTAATCGCCCCGCGCCCGTGGGTAGTGAACTTGAATATGTAACCCAGGCCATCCAAGGTGGACATCTCTCTGGCGATGGTCCGTTCACCAAGAAATGTCATGCCATCCTTGAGCAGGGACTGGGTGTTAAGAAAGTCTTGTTGACCACCAGCTGCACCCACGCCCTAGAAATGATGGCGATTTTGCTTCATATTCAGCCCGGTGACGAAGTGATCATCCCGGATTTCACCTTTGTCTCCACTGTCAACGCTTTTGTGCTGCGTGGGGCCACACCGGTCTTTGTCGATGTCCGCCCCGACACTTTGAATCTTGACGAAAGCAAGCTCGAGGCGCTGATAACTCCAAAAACCAAGGCCATCGTCCCGGTGCATTATGCCGGGGTGGGCTGTGAGATGGACACCATCCTTGAGATTGCCAATCGTCACGGCGTTGCCGTGGTGGAGGATAATGCTCACGGGCTGTTCGGCAAATATAAGGGAAAATTCCTGGGCACGTTTGGCGCGCTGGCTTCACAGAGTTTCCACGAAACGAAAAACTTCAGCAGCGGCGAGGGTGGCGCGCTGCTGATTAACACGGAAGACTATCTCGAGCGGGCTGAAATCATCCGCGAAAAAGGGACCAATCGCAGCCGCTTCTTCCGCGGCCAGGTGGATAAGTACACCTGGGTTGATTTCGGCTCCTCGTATCTGCCGTCTGATATTCTGGCGGCATACTTGTATGGACAGCTGGAACAGCGTGAGCGCATTCAGAGTCATCGCAAAAGTTTGTGGCAGACCTATGACATGGCGCTGAAAGATTGGGCGCAGAAAAATGGCGTGCAATTGCCCACCATTCCGGAGCACACTGAACAGGCTTATCACATGTATTACCTGCTCCTGCCCACGCTTGACCTGCGCCAGAAATTCATCATGTACTTGCGTGAGCGCGGCATCTACAGTGTTTTCCATTATTTGCCCCTGCATCTTTCGGATATGGGACAGGCCTATGGCGGCAAACCCGGCGATTGCCCGGTGACGGAGCGCGTCAGCGATCAGTTGGTGCGCCTACCATTCCATAACGTGTTGACCAGCGCTGACCAGGAAATGGTCATCGAAGCGATTTTGGAGTTTCCATTCAAATGAAAAATATCCTTGTCACCGGCGGCGCGGGCTTTATCGGCGCAAACTTTGTCCATTTTTTGCTGCAGGCCGAACCGCAGGCAAAAATTGTCAACCTGGATTTGTTGACGTATGCCGGGTCGCTTGAAAATCTGAAGGATTTGCCCGACCCGACTCGCCACACTTTTGTGCAGGGCGATATTTGTGATGCCGAGCTGGTCAACCGGCTGCTGCGTGAGCACCAGATCGATACAGTGATCCATTTCGCGGCTGAGTCGCATGTTGACCGGTCGATCCTTGGCCCGGCGCCTTTCGTCCAGACCAATGTGATGGGTACGTTTACGCTGCTCGAAGCGGCGAAAACCTTCTGGGCGGGGAGCGGCGGCATGGCGGGGCGTAGATTCCATCATGTTTCCACCGATGAAGTTTTCGGGTCGTTAAGTCCCAAGGATCCCGCTTTCAGCGAGGCGACGCCCTACGATCCACGCTCGCCCTATTCAGCATCCAAAGCCGCTTCCGATCATCTGGTAAGGGCTTATTTCCATACCTATGGACTGCCGGTGACGATCACCAATTGTTCCAATAATTACGGGCCGTACCAATTCCCCGAAAAACTTATTCCGCTGATGGTGCTGAACGCGCTGCGCGGCAAGTCGCTGCCGATTTATGGCGATGGCAAGCAAATTCGTGATTGGCTGTATGTGGAAGACCATTGCGAAGCGATTTATCGCGTGGCGAAGGATGGTCAGTCTGGCGAGACGTACAACGTGGGTGGCGGTAACCAGCCATATAACATTGACCTGGTGACCGAGATTTGCTCCATCTTGGATGAATTGCTCCCCAAACCTGCCCCTTACGCCGCGCTGATGACCCATGTTACCGACCGTCCCGGCCACGACAGGCGCTATGCGATGGACATCACCAAAATCCGCCGTGAATTGGGCTGGACTCCGCGCCATGATATCGAATCTGGTTTGCGCGCTACTGTGAAATGGTACCTGGAAAACACGGATTGGGTACAGGCCATGCTGGAGCAGGATGGCTATGGCGATTGGCTTGATAAGAATTATAAGAACAGGTCATAGGTTGAAGGTCATAGGTCACAAGGAGATGCTATGAAAGGTATTTTGCTCGCAGGCGGACGGGGGACGCGGCTTTATCCATTGACGATGGGCGTCAGCAAACAACTGCTCCCGGTTTATGACAAACCGATGGTTTATTATCCGCTTTCCATGCTCATGCTGGCGGGTATCAGTGAAGTATTAATTATCAGTACGCCCGAAGATTTGCCGCAGTTCCGTCGCTTGTTGGGCAGTGGCGAGGCTTGGGGCATGAAATTCTCTTATATTGAACAGGCCCAGCCGCGCGGATTGGCGGATGCTTTCATCCTGGGACGCGATTTTGTGGAAGACCAACCATCCAGCTTGATTTTGGGGGATAACATCTTTTATGGTACCGGTTTGTGGGATTATTTGAAAACCGCCTCCCGGCTGACGGAGGGCGCGCAGGTTTTTGCCTACCCGGTGCGGAATCCGCAGGATTACGGCGTGATCGAATTTGACGAGGGCGGCCGCGCCCTCAGCCTAGAGGAAAAGCCCAAACATCCCAAATCCCGTTTTGCGGTGCCGGGATTGTATTTTTACGATAGCAAAGTCACTGAAATTGCGGCCAACGTCAAACCTTCGCCGCGCGGTGAAATTGAAATCACGGATATCAACCGGGTATATCTGGAATTGGGTCAGTTGCAGGTCCAGCAGTTGGGACGCGGCATTGCCTGGTTGGATGCCGGGACTCACGAAAACCTACTTCAAGCCGCCAACTTCGTCCAGGCGGTGGAAGAACGTCAGGGCTTGATGATCGGCTGTCCTGAGGAAGTTGCCTATCGCATGGGCTTTATTTCGCGCGAGCAGCTGATCACTTTGGCCAATCATTTGCGCCAATCCAGCTATGGAAACTATTTATTGAGTGTGGTAGAAGATCTCTAAAACATGAAAAAACAAACCCTACCCATTTGGGCTTTTCCGCTGGCGCTGGTGGCTCTGGCCGTGTTGACGTATGGTTCGCTTGTCAACCAACTTGGCCCGTTTTGGGATGATTGGGTCTTTGCCTGGACGCGTTCCCAGCTTGGGTTGAAGGGATTGCTGAATCTGTTTGAGATTACCCGTCCCATCCGCGGATGGATCGAGGCCGGGCTGACTCCTTTGCTCGGAACCAGCGCCCTGCGCTGGCAGGTTTACACCTTGCTGATCCGCGCGCTGGCGGGCGTCACCTTTTGGTGGTTCCTGGGCGAGATGTGGCCGCGCCGTCGCGCCGAGGCTTTGTTTGCGGCGAGCATTTTACTGGTCTATCCCGGCTATACACAGCAGCCGCAGGCCATGACCTATCATTATTACTGGACGTTTCACAGCTTCCTGTTTTTGTCCTTCGGGCTGATGGTTCGTTCGCTGCGCAGCGCTGGCAAGGCTAAATGGGCTTTGTACGCGCTGGCGTTGTTGCTCGCCTCGCTCCAATTGTCTTCCATGGAATACCTGCTCGGTCTCGAAGTCCTGCGCCCGGTCATTTTATGGTTGGCACTGACTCCGCTGGTCCCATCCCTGAAAGAGCGCCTTAAGCGCATGGTTTTGTACGAAATCCCATTTGGGATTGCCATGTTGGTTTATCTATACTGGCGTTTTTTCATGTACTCGCATTCCATTTATTCCCCCATTGTTTTGCAGGAAGCGCAGATCAGCCCGACTGCCACACTGACGGGTTTTCTCGGCACAACTGTCAATGCCATTTATGCGGCGCTGATTCCGGCCTGGTTGCAAATCTTCCAGCTGCCGTCCGTCGATCAGCTGGGCGTTTCGCTGACGTGGATCTATGTCATTGTCTTTTTTGCCATCTTTGGCGGCTGGGCTTTTCTCCTGCATGCCGCGGACGAGGAAACTCCCCAGCCCATTCCCTGGACGTGGATTTGGTTCGGATTGGGCGGCATGTTTTTCGCCGGGATTCCGTTCTTAATTGCTGGTCTGCAAATTCGAATCAATTTCCCTGAAAACCGATTTTTTCTGCCCTTCATTCCGTTGTTGGCCATTTTCATGGCCGGATTGCTGCGCCTGATTCCCGGCCGTTCGCGTCAGTTTTTGGTGGCCAGCGTCTTGCTGGCTTTTGCCGTTGGATTTCAAATCAGGACTGCCGACACTTATCGCGACCAGTACAAAACCGTCAAATCGTTTTTCTGGCAATTGAGCTGGCGTGCGCCCGGGCTGAAAATGGGAACCGCCATTCTGGCCCAGGATGATAAAACTTTCCTTTTTGACGACGATGAAGCGCTGACCATTCCGCTTAACTGGCTGTACGCTCCAGACTGGAAAACCGAGCAGTTTCCGTACAAATACCAGACCATTTCCATCCGTCTCGAAAAAACCCTTGACGGGTTATTGGCCAATCCGCAGGCCTCCCAGGCTGTTGTCGTGCGCTTTGCCGCGCCGTCCTGCCTGCATGTGCTCGATCTGCGCTACGATCAGTGGCTGATCAGCCTGCCGCACGCCGAGGATGTTGCCCTGACCTCGTCGCTGGAAATGCCGTTCGTGCCCGACTTCACCCGTCGCGCTTTGCCGCTCTCCAATTTGTCACAAATCTTGCTGGATGCGCCCCAGCCAGCCCTCCCGGCGCTGCTTGGGCCGGAACCGGAGCATAAGTGGTGCTACACTTATCAGATGGCCGATATCGCCCGTCAGCAGGATGATTGGAAAACGGTCGCCCGTCTTGGTGACCAGGCTTTTGCCATTCCGATGCTGCCGGATGACCCGTATGAATATCTTCCGTTTATCGAGGCGTATGCCCGCCTTGGGCGCGTCAAGGATGCGCGTCTGCTCACCCGGCAGGTAGCCGCTGACATGCCGCTGCTGAAACCCGCGTTGTGCGCTGTTTGGGAGCGGAGCGGCCAACAGGGCGCTGTCCCTGTCGAAACGGTGGCCAAGATAAAGTCTGAGTTAGGGATTTGTCCGGTACCATAAAATGCTAAAAGTATCCCTTGTCATCCCTGTTTTCAACGAATCCGGCGTGATTGAACGATCGCATGTTAATTTGACGGCTGTCATCAATCGTCTGCCGCACGCTTTTTCCATTTATTATATTGACGATGGCTCTGACGATGGAACGGATGCCGTGCTTTCGGCCATCGCCGCGCTGGATGAGAGGGTTCACCCGCTGACCCTCAGCCGTAATTTCGGACATCAGGCCGCTCTGACTGCCGGGCTGGATCACGCCGACGGCGACGTAATCATCTCCATGGACGGTGACGGCCAGCATCCGCCGGAGTTGCTCGCGCAGATGATTGAGCTGGTTCAACAAGGCTATGACATTGTTCAGGCCCAACGCATCGAAGAAGATCAGGTATTTTCGTTTAAGAAAGTCACATCTGCCGGGTTTTATTCACTGCTGAATCGGATCAGTGGGACGCGCGTGCAGCCCGGCGCGGCGGATTTTCGCGCGCTTTCGCGCCAGGCGCTGGATGCGCTCAAATCCATGCCCGAATATCATCGCTTTCTGCGTGGCATGATTGCTTGGATGGGTTACAAAAGCGTCATTTTGCCGTATCACGAACCTAAACGCATGGGCGGGAAGTCCAAGTATTCGCTTGGAAAAATGATTCGCCTGGCTTCAGACGCCATTTTTTCCTTTTCGCTCATGCCGCTCTACATTGGATTAAGCGTTGGCGGGATTTTTCTCGTTTTGGCGGCAGCCCAAATCGCTTATGTGTTGTTTCTCTGGCTGACCGGTCAATACGACAAAATCGTCCCCGGCTGGAGCTCGCTGATGGCGGTCATGCTGATTGCCAGCGGCATCATCATGATTCTGCTGGGCTTCATCGGCGTTTACGTGGGGTATATCTTCCAGCAGGTTAAGGGCCGGCCGGTCTATTTTCTCAAAAACCAAAAGCCTGAAACGGACGATCGCCTTTAGCGGCGGCGACTTTTCCGGTTTTCCATAAACCCATGTCAAAACTACTCACCAGAAACAGCTCATGGATTTTCCTCACCGCCCTGTCCCTGGCTGGGATTGGGCTTGTTTTCCTGGTAACGTCGAAATACGGCGCCGGGCTGGCCGGGGATTCGATTCACTACGTCTCAGTTGCCGAGAATCTGCTCAAAGGGCGTGGCTTTATCGATTATGCTCAGATGCCGCTGATTCTTTTTCCGCCGCTGCTATCAGTTTTGCTGGCTGGGCTGGCTTGGATTTTCAGGGCGGACGTTTTTCTCGTCGGTTGGGGGCTGAATGCCGTTTTATGGGGTGTGAACATCTTCCTGAGCGGATATTTCCTAAAACGGGTTTTTTCCGCCAAACCGATTTATTTCTATCTCGCCACGCTGATTATTTTCCTTTCGCCCTCCTCGCTGACAATGCACGCCAGCGTGCTCTCGGATCCTCTTTTTCTGACGTTCACCCTGCTCTTTTTCATCGCAGGAGAATTTTATATTGAAAAACCGGACTGGAAACCTTTTCTCGCCCTGTTTGTGGTCGCAATGCTTGCGCCGCCGCTGCGTTTTTCAGGCTTCACGCATATTGTGACTGGCGGATTGATTATCCTATCGGCGCATGGCAAAAAACTGCTGAAAAGTATTCCGCTGGCAGGGATTTTTGGCGCGTTGACGCTCGTCCCGACTATCTTGTGGATTTATCTCCACAATTACCTGCCTTATGGAACTTGGTGGGGCGTGTCCAACTCGGTTGGCGCGGATCCACTGGTCAATACGCTGCAATTTTTACGAAAAATAATGTACTGGTTTCTGCCCTACCGGCCCATTTCGCAAACCGGTTTTGTGGAGCCGGTTGTGATTCTTGCGGTCATCCTGATTATTCTCCTTCTGATAAACAAAAGACAGAACTGGCTGGACTGGGCAAAGCAGTTCTTGCGCCCGGCGCTGGTCTCGTGCATGCTTTTGAGCTTTGTCTATCTGACGTCGTCCATTCTCAATATTCAGACTGGCGATCACAAGATCCTGTTTTCGGATCGTTATTTTGTCATCATCTTTGTGCCCATCCTGGTGCTGATATTTATGACTTTCGACCGCTTGATCCTGCCGCATATCTCCCTACGGATGGATTATCTTCAAGCGGCGCTGATTATTTTATTTTTGCTCTGGTCAAGTTACCCGATTTCTAAAATCTACAAATATGTGCGGGTCAGCCTGGTTGAGGGTGAAAACGGTTACAACCAGTACAATACGCGCGCTTTTCACGAATCGAAAATTCTGGAGCAGGCGCAGAGCTTGTTGGAAAAAGAGCCGGAGGCCCGTCTGTACAGCAATATCGGCCCGGCGGTCTGGTTTTTTACCCGCCACCTGATGATTTTGCCTCCAGCGCAGGATGTTCCTCGCACCAAGGATCAGCTCAAGGCCGATCTGGCGGGCTGGCCGTATGACCGGCCCGGCTACTACGTCTGGTTTGAGCCGGATCCGTTTGAACTATTTATGCCGCTAAAGGACCTGTACCTGGTGGCTGACATGGAAGTGGTCGAAAAAACATCTGATGGCGTGATTGTGCGCGTTTGGGCGCGAGAGAGTCAATAGCGATGGCAGATAGAGAATCTCCGGTTTTCCATATCACCTTTGTCCGGCATGGAGAATCGATCGGGAATGCGGAGAACCGTTTTCAGGGCCAGAGCGATTATCCGCTGTCTGAAACTGGACGGGCCCAGGCGCGGGCGTTGGCTGAACGCTGGCAGACGGAAGGCGCCGTCTTTGATTATGGAATTGCCAGTCCGCTCAGCCGGGCGCTTGAAACTGCACAGATAATTTCGTCCGCGCTGGGGAATTTCCCGATTGAGCTTGATCCGCTTTGGATGGAGCGTGATAATGGCAAACGCTCCGGGCTGACGGTCGATGAGGTGCAGTTGCGATTTCCTGACCCTGAATTTGTCACCCCGTTTGATTCGGTCGGGGAAACGGGCGAGGGGGATTGGGCGTTATATCTGCGCGGCGGACAGGCGCTGCATAAAATCTTGCAGCGTCCGCCGGGTCGTTACCTGGTTGCCACTCATGGCGCGATCTTGAACATGACCCTGTATGCTATTTTGGGAATTGCGCCGCAGCCCAACTTGCAGGGCGCGCGATTTCGTCTGGAAAACACTTCTTTTTCAGCTTTTCGCTATTATCCTGAAACCCATCGCTGGCGTGTGGATGTGATTGGCGATCGTGTCCATTGGAAAGAAAGCAAACGGTGAGTAGTGGCTTGTTGCCGCAGTCGTTTTATGCGCGCGATACGCTGACAGTTGCTCGTGAGCTGCTCGGCTGCTGCCTGGTGCGGGTTTTCCCGGAAGGTTACGGGGATGAGTTGGATGGGGCGCGTTTGGTGGGAAAAATCATCGAAACGGAAGCGTATGTCGGCGAGTCGGATTTGGGGTGCCATGCCAAGGCCGGGAAAACCAAACGGACGCAAATCATGTACGGGCCGCCGGGACGGGCGTATGTCTATTTCACGTATGGTATGCACTGGATGTTGAATGCCGTCACGCAAGCGGATGGTTTCCCCGCCGCAGTGTTGATTCGCGCCATCGAAGTGGAGGCAGGTTTGGGGGTGGTTGAAGCGCGCCGCGCAAAAGCCAAAAGGGCCGATTGGACGAATGGTCCGGCAAAACTGACCCTGGCGTTCGGCATCGATTCCCATCAAAATGGGATTGACCTGACTTCGACTTCCTCCGGCCTGTGGATTGAGCCGGGAGTTGTGATTTCTGACTCTAGCGTGACGATTGGGCCGCGGGTGGGTTTATATAATGTGCCGGAGCCATGGAAATCGATGCCGTGGCGCTTTCTGGTCCGTAGATAACCAACCGTGGAGGAAATATGGGTCTTTTAACTGGTAAAAATGCGTTGATTTTTGGGCTCGCCAATGATAAATCGATTGCCTGGGGCATTGCGCAGGCTTTTGCGCGTGAAGGCGCAAAATTGGGTTTCAGCTATGCGGGCGAAATGCTCGAAAAACGCGTCAAACCGCTGGCGGCGCAGTTGGGCGTGGATTTTGTGGAGCAGTGTGATGTTGCCAGCGATGAGCAGATTGCGGCAGTGGCGGAGAAGGCCAAGGCGCATTTTGGTGAGATTGACATCCTGGTGCATTCGATCGGTTTTGCCAACAAGGATGAGCTGCAGGGATATTTTTACAACACCAGCCGTGCCGGGTTTCACCTGGCGATGGACATCAGCGTTTTTTCGTTTGTGGGGCTGGCGCGCGCTTTTCAGCCGATGCTTCGCAGAGGCGGCGCGCTGCTGACTTTGACGTATTACGGCTCGGTGAAGGTGGCGCCGAATTACAACATGATGGGCGTGGCCAAAGCCGCGCTGGAAGCTTCCACTCGCTATATGGCGGCAGATTTTGGCCCGCAAGGCATCCGTGTTAACGCGATTTCAGCCGGGCCGATTCGCACGCTGGCGGCGATGGGTGTGAGCGGATTCCGCGACATGCACCGCAATTTTGCTGAGATGGCGCCCATGCACGAACACGTCACCGCCGAAGACTGCGGGAATGCCGCCGTATACCTGTGCTCGGATATGTCCGCGCATGTCACCGGCGAAATCCATTATGTCGATAGTGGTTACAACATCATGGCAGCGCCCGATCCAAAGGGGTTAAAAGACTGAAAAGACAAATCAGTCACCTGTGAGATGATAAAATAAGAGCGCGGAAAATCCGCGCTTTTATTATTCTGGAAACAGCGGTGAAAAATGTTTAAACGATCAACAACAGGCCAACTAACTCCACCGGCAGTCGTCCAGGCGGTGGAAAGAATTACTTCGGTGCTAGGCCCCGGCGTTACCTGGGAAGGCAAAGTCAGCGGCAACGGCGGCGTGCGCATTGAAGGCACCTTTGAAGGCCAGATTGGCTTGCGCGGTATGCTGGTGGTCGGCGAGAGCGGGCGCGTAACCTGTGAAAACATCCGCGCCACCACGGTGATTGTGGCCGGAGCGGTGCGCGGCAATATCACCACCCAAAAACTTGAAATCCGCGCATCCGGTCGTGTGTGGGGAGACGTGGTGACTACTTCCTTCATCACCGAAGACGGCGCGTTTTTACGTGGACAAATCCGCATGGAAGACCATGTGGACCTTGAACTTGGGCCTGAACCCGGCGTTGAAACTCCCATGACCGATCCAATGGATGGCCGTTAAATGAAATTTTCTCAACTCTCCATACAAACCCAGCGCGCAGCCCCTTCCGAAATTCGCACGGATGGGCTCGCGTTTTTGTATCGCGCCGGTTACGCTTCCCGCTCCGGCGAAATTTTATCGCTCGGGCAACTTGTCCTTGAGCGGCTGCGTCAGTCTTTCGAGGCGCTGACAGCGCGCTTCGGTTCGTCGCCGGAAACCGTCAAAGGTTTTTTTGTGCAAATCGGGCTGAACACCGTCAAATCCCACGAAACGGACGAGGTTTTCGCCATCATCGCCAGCGGTTCGGACGAAATCCTGCTCTGCCCGGCCTGCGGCTATGCCTCCAGCCGCGAACTGGCTCGGACTCGCAAGCAACCTTACAGCAGCGAAGCGGCTCTTCCGCTCAAGAAAATCCTGACGCCCGAGTGCAACACGATTGCCCAACTGGCAGTTTTCATGCAACTTCCGCAGGAAAAAACCGCCAAGGCGCTGATGTTCACGCGCCTGGAAGACGGCAAATTCGTTTTCGTGGTGGTGCGCGGCGATATGCAGCTGAGCGAGTCCAAGCTGAAGGCGCGCGTTGGCGAGGTTCGCCTGGCAACCGCCGCTGAAATCGCCGCGTCCGGCGCTGTGGCCGGATACGCTTCTCCCATTGGCTTGCGCGAGGCGCTGGTGGTAGTGGATGACCTGGTTGCCAGTTCTCCCAACCTGGTGGCTGGCGCAAATGAGCATGGCTATCACCTGCAAAACACCAACTATCCGCGCGATTATCAGGCCATGCTCGTGGCGGATGTGACCCAGGCCGCTCCCGGCGATGCCTGCCCCGAATGTACGGCGGCGCTCGAAAGGCGGGATGCTTCCATCGTTTCATCGAATGGACAGATTCAATTCGAGAAATTACTCCTGACGCTGGCGGAGATTCATCATGACGAAAAGGGTTTGACTTTGTCCGCGCATGCGGCGCCCTTTGACGTGTACCTGATGCAGGTACCGGGCAAAACGCTGGATACTTTGTCCGCGGCTGAAACGCTTTATCAAAACCTGACGGATGCCGGACTTTCCACGCTTTTTGATGACCGCGACGAACGCGCCGGGGTCAAATTTAACGATGCGGATTTGATCGGTTGTCCTATCCGCGTGACGGTGGGGGAGCGCGGCCTGCAGAGTGGAATGGTAGAATTGAAAAGCCGTATCGCCACCGAAAACCAAATGGTGGCCCTGGCAGACATTGTTTCCAAAATCAAAGAAATTTTGTGAAAGGTTGTAGGGGCGCAGCACGGCTGCGCCCTTATAAAATTATGATGAAAATCCCCATGTCTTCCCCCGATCTGAGCGAGGCTGACCGTCAGGCCGTGATCGATGTCATCAACACGCCCATTTTGAGCCTTGGCCCGAAGGTCGTCGAATTTGAGAAGGCTTTTTGCGATTACACCGGCGCAAAACATGCCGTTGCCGTCAATTCTGGCACGGCGGGTTTGCATCTGTGTGTGCATGCCGCGCAGATTGGGCCGGGCGATCTGGTCATTACCACGCCGTTTTCCTTTGTCGCTTCGACGAATGCCCTGCTCTTTGAGAATGCCGTCCCGGTGTTTGTGGATATTGACCCGAAAACGGGCAATATCGATGCGGGGCTGGTGGCTCAGGCCGCGCAGGATCTGTCCGCTGGCGGGAAAGCCGCCGAAAAATGGCTGCCTCGTCAGGGGCGCGGAGCGGGAAAACTCAAGGCGCTGTTGCCGGTTGACGTTTTT
The DNA here is from genome assembly GCA_903838415.1 of uncultured Anaerolineae bacterium. Lineage (GTDB taxonomy): Bacteria > Chloroflexota > Anaerolineae > Anaerolineales > Villigracilaceae > UBA5195. The sequence continues at coordinate 19,880 of CAILYI010000135.1, forward strand.
GGTCAGCCCGCCGCGATGGACAAAATTAACGCCGTCGCGCAGGAATACAGTCTGAAAGTGATCGAAGACTCCTGCGAAGCGCTCGGCGCAACCTATCAGGGAAAAAAAGCCGGGACTTTTGGCGATTTCGGGATTTTTGCTTTTTATCCGAATAAACAAATGACCACCGGCGAAGGCGGCATCGTCATCACCGATGATGCCAAATCCGCTGATTTTATGCGCGCCTTGCGCAACCAGGGCCGCGCGCCCGGTGATACCTGGCTCTCGCACACCTATCTGGGCTATAACTACCGCCTGGATGAGATGTCTGCGGCGTTGGGCAGCGCGCAGATGAGTCGGCTGGATGAAATGCTGGCGAAACGGGAGACCGTAGCCGGGTGGTATGCGCAGCGGCTGAGTGAGATCCCACAGATCGAGATTCCGGTCGTCGTCCCCGCTACAACCCGCATGTCATGGTTTGTCTACGTCATCCGCCTGCCAAAAGAGCTTGACCGCGCCGCGCTGGCCCGACGGCTCGAAGCGCGCGGCGTGCCGATCCGCCCGTATTTTTTGCCGATCCATCTTCAGCCGTATATGGTAGAGCGATTTGGATACCGCGAAGGCGATTTTCCCGTCACGGAAGACCTGGGACGGCGCGGCGTGGCGGTGCCGTTCAGCGGTGTGATGAGCGAGGCGCAGGTCGATTACGTGTGCGAGGCCATCCGGCAAGAAATCGCAGGCTGATGAACGAATTCCCGCCTTCCCGCCAGCGTGGGCTGGTCATCCATATCGTGTTGGCCTTTGTGCTGGGCCTGATCAGCCTGGTCGCGTTGTGGTTTGCGACTCAATCCGCGGTGGGCTTGCCGTTTACGCTTTACCTTTTGCTGTTTGTGGCGACTGTTATTCCCGCGCCGATCCTGGCGTATCGCGCGTATGCGCTGACTCGCGCCAATTACCTGCTTGACCGGAATACGCTGCGCCTGGTGTGGGGCTTGCGCGTCGAAGAAATTCCCATTACCGAAGTGGAATGGATACGCCCGGTGACGGGGTTGTTGGCGCCGATCAGTTTGCCATTGTTCCGGCTGCCGGGCGGTATCCTGGGCGTCACGCGCCAACCGGATATCGGCAAGGTGGAGTTCATGGCCTCCGAAGCGAGGACGCTTTTGCTGGTGGCGACGCCCCGCCAGATTTACGCGATTTCGCCGGAAAATCCTGCCGCGTTTTCGGCCGCTTTCCAAAAGACGATTGAATTGGGCAGCCTTCAGCCCGTTAAAGGGCGTTCGCAATATCCAACCTTTGTGATTGCGCGCGCCTGGGATGATCCGCTGGCGCGCTACTTGTGGATGGCTGGCGGATTCTTAAACATCGGCCTGCTGGTGTGGGTGACGGTGCTCATCCCAACCTTGGGATTTGTGCCGCTCGGCTTTAGGCCAGGCGGCGCGCCGCTCGACCCCATTCCGGGTTCTCAACTCATCCTTTTGCCACTTCTGAGCGGGTTTCTATATCTGGTGGGCCTTTTGTTCGGGCTGTTTTTCTATCGCAAGACCGACCAACAGATTTTGGCGTTGGCCGTCTGGGCTTCTGGCGCGTTGTCCGCCTTGTTTTTTCTCGTCGCCGTCTTTTTCATTCTGAGCACCCCCATCTAAAAATATGCAATTATTCATCGGTTTTATCTGCGCCACATTGATTGCCTTTGCGGCTTATCGCGCCCACAGTTTGAGCCGTTCCGGGGCGTATGCCGCCATTGTGGTTGGCACCGTCATCTTTGGGATTGGCGGCTGGCAGTGGGCCATCCTGCTGCTGACCTTTTTTATTTCATCCACGGTGCTGACGCGCGCTTTCAAAAAGCGCAAAATTGGGCTGAATGAAAAATTTTCCAAAGGCGGCCAGCGTGACGCTGGTCAGGTCTTTGGAAACGGCGGCCTGGCCACGCTTTTCGCCGGGTTACATTACTTTTTTCCGTCAGCGCCCTGGGTTTGGATGGCTTTCGCCGCCGCGTTGGCCGCCGTCAATGCCGATACCTGGGCGACCGAGTTGGGCGTGCTGAATCCACATCCGCCGCGCATGCTGACCAACGTCACCAAAGTGGTGGAAAAAGGCACCTCGGGCGGAATCTCGTTGATGGGCACCTTCGCCGCTCTGACCGGTTCCGGTCTGATTGGCCTGCTCGCGGCGCTCGTCCACCCGACGGCTGACGCGCTGACCATTGGGCTGTGGGTGACGCTGGCAGGTTTACTCGGCTCACTCTTTGACTCGCTGCTCGGCGCAACCGTCCAGGCGATTTATCACTGTCCCACCTGCAACAAGGAAACTGAGCGTCATCCCCTGCACACCTGCGGGACAGAAACCAGCCTAAAACGCGGCTGGCAATGGCTTGACAACGATTTCGTCAACCTGGGCTGCTCTGTATTTGCGGTCTTTTTCATCCTGATGATTTGAGCGCCTACCACACACAAATAAAAAGGCTCTGATGGATTTATGCCATCAGAGCCTTTTTATTTACCAACCACGTATCACTTTTTAGTGGTTGTGCCCGTTGTGAGAATGTCCGTGTTCATTCTCTTCATCGGTGGCGTCCCGCATCCCGACCACGGTCACATCAAAAAGGAGTTCCTTGCCCGCCAACGGATGGTTGAAATCCAATTTGACGGTGTCATCTCCGACCATATCAATCCGCGCCATCATGGGCTGTCCGCTCTCGTCAGTGACTTGAATTTCCACGCCCACTTCCATCGGAATGCTGTCGGGAAACTGATCCCTGGGCACATCCACAAAGGCATCCGGGTCAATTACGCCGTAGCCATCTTCGGGTTGGACGATGACTTTCTTGCTCTCGCCGATCGCCATCCCGTAGAGTTCCTGTTCCAGCCCAGGGATGATATTTCCGGCACCCTGTAAAAATTCGAGTGGTTCGTGGCCCGACGAAGTATCCAAAACTTCGCCATCCACATGCAGGGTATAGTCCATCGAAATAACCTGGCCATCCTGAACCGTCAATACGTCGCTCATTTTTTCTCCTTGATCTTTATTTCTGGCATTTTGGGTTGGATCGCCAGTGAAAGGCTGATTTTACTCTGAGGGATAACGCAACAAGTCGGGAAGAGATAATGCAACTCAAAAAATAAGGGGGAAGCA
>CAILYI010000136.1 GCA_903838415.1 uncultured Anaerolineae bacterium
ACCGCGGATCCGTCTGGTTGACACAGGTGCTGCCGATCGAAATAAATTATCGACTTGATTGATGAATAAGTCAAGCTAATAGGTTGCGCGGGAAGTCCTTGCAACAAAATCACTCGCACATATCGAGAGCAATGGAGAATGAAATTCAGGAATGAGATCGAAAAGCGCTTGATGGGAGCTCGATGGGACCTCGATCGAACCTCGATTGGATCTCGATTGGAGCTACCTTTTATCAGGCCCTGGTTTGAATGACCATGTACGCCACCAAACCCAAGATGGTCAGCGCAACACCGACCAAACCCAACGGGCCGGGGAATGCTCCGTTCAGGAAAACGATCTCACCAATCAGCGAAAAAACCACTTCCATGGACTGTGTGGCGTCCACCGCGGCGATTTCATACGGCTGCTGGCATAAGTGCCGGGCGTACAAAAAGATACTGGTGGCGATCACACCTGAAAGTAAGGCCACCAGGGCCGTACTGAGCAGTTGTCCCGTTGACGGGGCGGGTGGGGCGCTGAAGAAGAGCAGGATCAGCCAAAAGGGGACGGAGCCCAACGTCAGCAGCAAGACCCGTGCAAAGCTGTTCTCCAAAATGGCATCGTGGATGTGGGGCAGGCGTGGGTTCTCGCCCAAGCGCGCTTCCCAGACCAATTGATTGCCAATCGGGTAGGCAAAGGCCGCGACCAGGACCGGCAGCGCACCCGTCAGCATATCCCGCAGGCTGGTCAAATTGGCGTGTTCGATGTTCACCAAAACGATACCAATGAAAATCAGCCCGATCAGCAGCAGCCCCTTGACCGGCACCTTTCTGCCGAAGAAAATCAGCACCAGGGGCGTCGCCAGGATGGTGATCTGCCAGGTGGTTGCCACAATCCACCCGGCGGCAAAAGCGGCGCTGAAGCTGATTAGCGCGTAAAAGACGCCGAAACCGATACTCCCTGCCACGATCCAGAAACACCAATAGCGCCGGAACACATCCAGCACGTCCGCCAGGGCTTTCGGTCCCTGGGTAACAAGCAGGATCAGAATCAGGAAAATCAGCATATAACCGAAGCGCAGGCTGGCCGTCCAGGCCCAATGCCCGCCCGCCAGGCTCATGGCCCGATTTAAGACAAAGGTACTGCTAAAAAACAAGGCCGCCAGTACACCAAGCGCAACTCGTCGAATGATAAGAGACTCCTTGAAGATGAAAGTTAAAGGTAATCGTTCAGGCGCATCAACCGCCAGGCGGCCCAAGTCGCTAAAATTTCAGAGAAAAACTTTGAGCATAAATTCCAGTGATAAGGCCTTTTTGGGGCCGCGGATTTCGCTGATGAGCACGGATTTTTAAGAGCTAGACCGGCGCTGAAAACATACTCCGTGGACGGTTAGTATGAAAGCTCAGCCACGAATAACCCTAATGGGCACGAAAAATTCGAGAAATTTCGCGCTATTCGTGGCAAAAGGGTTTCGGAGAAAAACTTTGAGCATGAATTCCGGTGATAAGACCTTTTTGGGGCCGCGGATTATGCTGATGAGCACGGATTTAAAAGAGCTTAAAAACCGGCACTGAAAACATGCTCCGTGAACGATTACGATTAGCTCACGACCTGGAATTGTGGATGAAATATAGCGGAATCAGCGCCAGCAGGGAAATCACCGAACCAACCTGGAAAATGATCGGGGCCGGGATGAATCCCGCCGCGCCGTTGAAGCTGGTCGGCACGCCATAAGCCTGGATCAGGCTGGAGCCGATCCACGGGCCGATCACCATCGGGATGGCGACCCAAAAAATCATGCGGATGCCCAAAAACTTGCCGCGTTTTTGCTCGGGCAGCATATCCTTCAACCAGGCCACCGCCGCGATGCTGGCGCACATCGAAAAAGCCTGCCACAGGAAGCCGCTCAACGACAACAGCGGCAGGGAGCGCACCAGCGAGAGCAAAATCCCACCCAGGCTGCTGATGATCGTCGCGGCGGCGATCATCGGGCGTTTGTCCCAGCGATCGGCCAGGATGCCAAATGGAATCGAGAAGATGGCGCTGCCCAGCATCACCGCGCCACCGATGACGCTGAACTCGCTCTTGGTGACGCCGACATAGTTATTCAGATAGATAATCAGGTATGGGAAAGAGACCTGCATGCCGATGGCGGTCAACATGATATTGACCAACAGGATGAAAAGCGGGCGATTTTCGCGGAGCGTATCGAGCCGGAAAAGTTCGGCAAACTCGGCCAGAAAACCTGGTTTCGACGCACCCGTTTCAGGCGGCAGCGGCACATCACTAAGCAGGCTGCCCGCCACCAGTCCAACGACCATCACAATTCCGCCCAATGAATAAAAAAAGATGAAGTACCCAACCGTGTCGATCAAAATCCCGGCGGCCACCATCGCCACGATCTGCGCCAGGAAGATGCTCAGGTTCAGCACACCTTCCACGCGGCCGCGTGTCTCACTGGTGGCCACATCCGCCGTCCAGGCGTTGAAGGCGGCATCGTTGGCGGTGGAACCGAAAAAGGTCATGATCGAATCCGCCAGCACCACCAGCACAATCGCCAGCCCGGTCACTTTGACATAGGCCACGGTGGGAAACAGGACGGTCGAAAGCCCCCACAAAACGTATCCGATCAGGATGAAAGGCCGCCTGCGCCCCCAGCGCGAGCGCGTCCGGTCGCTGAGCGTGCCCATCAACAAGGTGGTCAGCGTGGCGGTGATGGCGCTGGCGCCCACCATCCAGGCCACCGGGCGCGGATCGGTGGTAATCGTGTCATACACAAAGGTGTTGAACCACGAATTTTCAACCGCCCAGGCAATTTGCCCGGTCAGCGCCAGGGCGGCCATGATGATCCAGGCCGTGGGTGTCAGGAAAGATTTGGGTTTGGTGGGTTCCATCATGCTCCTCTGGTAACAGCTCGGATCGCGATTGATCGATTATATAATGCCCCGCTTAAAAATTGCGATATTCCACTTTAGGCAAAAAACGCAATTTGTGACCGCGTGGGGCATAGTCGAGCTGTGACGGATGCTTCTCCAGGCGATCCAGCAGTTTGCGAAGTGGAACCGGGCGAATAAATCTCTAATTGACAGCCAACCTGCTCTCTCGTACAATCGCAGGCATGTCCATTCCACAACTTCTCCACAGTATGTGCGCCGACCTGCCAGACGCCGACTTGAATGCCATCCGCAAAGCGCGGGGATTCAGCCTGGAAGAAACCGCCTCGCGTACAGCCTTTGCCAGCTTTTACATCACCTCGATCGGCCTGGAAAAAGTAATGCAAACCCTCAGCCCCGAGGAAGCCATCACCCTGCGCCTGCTGAACGAAACCGGCGAAGTGGACACCTCCTTTTTCGAGCGACTGTACGGCGCCAACTCGCACGGCACCTACACTCAACGCTTCAAAAGCACCTTTGATACCGTCAAAAAGAACCTGGTACGGCGCGGATTGGTGCTCATGGCCGAAATCAAAGTCCGCGGCGAAAGCGTCCAACTCGAACGCTGGCGCTTCGCTCTCCCACTCGAATTCGCGCCATTCATCCCAGACCTGCCGAGCGTAAGCAGCGATCAACCCGGCGAAACCAGCGACCGCGCCATCCGCAGAAAACTGCTTCAATTGATTGGCGGCAGCCCGGCCATCCCCAACGATACGCTGCACATTCACCTTCAACACGGCGGAATCTACCTGAAAGATTTTCCCTTCGCCCTCTCCAGCCTGCAAATCTGGCAAAGCACGGCCTGGCGCAGCGCCTTGAACACCTACCGGCCCAACATTTCCGCCTCGCTTGACCCCACCCAGGCTGTGCTCAACCTGCTTTCCGCCGAAACTTGGCTGACAGCCAAAGCTATCGAACCCGCGCTGAAAATTTATTGCATGGGCGGCCCAATTCCGCCCACAGAAAAAATATTGCAGCAGGGCTGGGAATTGGGGCTATTAACCCGCCTGACGATCAACTCCGTACCCCATTACCGGCTCGCCCTTCATCAGAATCCAGCCGGACCAAACGACCCGTATCCTGCCAGCCTACCTTGGGCGATTACCACCGCCAAAAGCGATTCCGTCAAAATTGACCTGCGCCTGATTCCGCTCCGTGACCTCGAAATGCTCACCACGCTGGCGCACATCGGCTTGGACAACGGCGCTTTACTGGCATACCCCAGCCTGGTCAAACTGGGACGCGCCCTGCCGGAGCAGAGAAATTCCCCGCTCTCGCGCTGGCTGGCAGAAAATATCCCCGCCTTTGGCAAAGTCCTTGAAACGGTCAGCCGGCAATGGGGCAAAACCATCCTGCACGAAAAACTGCTCTTCGCCCGCGTGCGTGACCTGAGCCTGCGCATCCAACTGGAGCGCGAACTAAAAGACAAAATCGTCATTCTCAATGAACACTTTATCGCTTTTCCTCTCGAATCCCGCTCCAGCGTTGAAAAAGTGCTCAAAAAAACTGGTTTCGTCATCAAAACCGTCAAGCCATCCGCCACCTAAGCCCTATGACCTTATCCCTGACACCCATTACGCCTACCGGCCTGGACATTTTCGCCAATGACCGAGACTTGCTGCGCGACATATTCACCTACATCGATTACGTCGGTGAGCGCTCCGTCAAGCGCATGACACGCACCAACGACCTCCCGCGCGCCGATTCCGTGCGCATCGCCAAATTACTGGGCGATCCCGAACTGGTACAGGTTGTCCAGGAACACGGCGGCGCCGCCTGGATTAATTTCATTGACGACCTGGCCTATGACATGGATCTGGTTGATTATGACCACCAGGGCGAATATCGCGGCTACAGCAGCTCAGAACCGCAGTACTCGGATAACTATATTACCGTCAAAGAAGCCGAATTCTTAAAATTCCTAACACTCACGCCCGCCGGGCAAGAAAAACAAATTCTCGAAACACTCGTCAAATTCCAATCGGCTGGACAACCTGCGCAAAACGAACTCGAAAACTATCGCGTTTTGGGCGGTCTGGATAGTATGCGCACGTACTACACCCATCTTGAGAAAGTAAAATTTCCAGCCGTGCGCCATTTCTTGCTCAAACTGCTTGAAAACTGCGCCCCTGGAACCTGGTACACGACAGAATCGCTCATTGCCTATCTCAAGGCCAATCACCCTTTCTTTTTACTGCCCAAAGACTTGCCCCAAAAAGACCGTTGGGGAAAACCGACAACCCGCTACAGCGGCTTCCACGAAGGGACAGATTACTGGCAATCCAATGCCAGCATCCTCGAGGAGGCTCCCGATGCCTTTGAGCGCGTCGAGGGCCGCTATGTGGAACGTTTTCTCGAACACATCCCACTGGTCATGCGTTTTGTGGATGTGGCCTATGACCCCAATTCAGAAGATAAGCTACATCCCTCGCTTGGAAAGCTGAAAGCCTTTTGCATCAACGAACGCTTTATCAGGCTGATGCAAGGCGAAAATACCAACCCCAAGGTAACAGTTCAACCTAATTTCGATGTCATCGTCGAATCTGATTTCTACCCGGCAAAAGTCATTCACCAGATCGGCGCGCTCGGCGACCTTGTTTCCAATCCAAACAACGGACATGGCGTATATGTAGGCATTTTTCAGCTTAAAAAGGCTGCGGTTGCCGCCCAACATGCGCGCCTGCCAGATTTGGACGTAATCACGCTTCTGAAGAACATCAGCGGGCGTGAGCTGCCGCCCAATGTGCAGATTGAACTGGAAGAATGGGCTGGTCATGCCGAACAGTTTGTACTTTACGAAGGCTTTGCCCTGCTCGAAAGCGTGGAAGCCCAACCCGAAGCTGAAAAATACATCAGCGAACGCATCACACCCAATCTCAGCCTGATTGGAAAAACCGAGGGATTGTTCTCCCGTCTCGAGGTGAGCGGACTCGCCCCAATCCGGGTCTGGCACCCCAATGACGGATTCACCCTGGTAGCGGAATCGGCCAGCAGCCTGTTCCCGAAAGAACCAGCGTTGAGCAATGCCCCGAAAGCGGCCAGACCGGTCAAGGTGAATCGGGTGGTCACCGTCAGCTACCAGTTCCCGGACGAAGAATCCTTCGAGGTCATCAAGAAAACGCTCGCCGGGCTGCGCTGTCCCTTCCAGGCAGATGCCAATAATCGCACCATCAGCATCCAACAAAAAGAACAGGCCCGCTTTGACGAGGCGCTGCAAAAGTTGGCGGATGATTTTGTCTTTGAAATTGAGTAACCATGCCATCCCCATCCAACCCCTTGATCGTTCAAGGCGATAAAAGTCTGCTGCTCGAAGTGCAAAATGAACGCTATGAGGCCGCGCGCGATTCACTGGCGCGCTTTGCCGAGTTGGAAAAGTCACCGGAGTACATCCATACCTATCGCATCACACCGCTTTCTTTGTGGAATGCGGCTTCGGCCGGGCTTTCTGCGGCGGAAATTCTGGCCGAGTTGGAAGATTTCTCAAAGTACAGCCTGCCTTCCAACGTGTCGCGCGATATTACCGAGTATGTAGGGCGCTACGGGCGCGTCAAACTGGTGCGCGAGGGCGAAAACCTGATCGTGACCAGTGACGATGAGACCCTGATGGTGGAAATTCTCAACCACAAGACCACTCAGCGCTATCTGCACGGGCGGCTGGATGCACACCGGGCGCTGGTTGCGCCCGGCAGGCGCGGTCATCTGAAACAGGCGCTCTTGCAGATCGGCTATCCCGCCGAGGATTTGGCCGGTTATGTGGCCGGCGATGATCTGCCAATGTCGCTGCGACCGGCAAGCCTGGGCGGCAAGCCGTTTCACTTGCGCCATTATCAGAGCGAGGCCGCCGAAGTCTTTTACGAAAGCGGCTCGGCGCGCGGCGGCAGCGGCGTGGTGGTTCTGCCCTGTGGCGCGGGAAAAACGATTGTCGGCATGGCCGCAATGGCCCAGTTACAAACCTCCACGCTGATTCTGACGCCCAACACGATCGCCGTACGCCAGTGGATGAGCGAGCTGGTGGATAAAACCTCCCTGACGGAGGATCAGGTCGGCGAGTATTCAGGCCTGCAAAAAGACATCCGACCGGTGACCGTCAGTACCTATCAGATTCTCACTTACCGCAAGCGCGGCTCCGGCGACGAATTCCCCCACTTTGGGCTGTTCAGCGCTCGCAACTGGGGGCTGATTATCTATGACGAAGTCCATTTACTGCCCGCCCCGGTCTTTCGCATCACGGCAGAAATCCAGGCGCGCCGCAGGCTGGGGCTGACAGCCACGCTGGTGCGCGAAGATGGCATGGAAGGCGACGTATTTTCGTTGATCGGGCCGCAAAAATATAACGTGCCGTGGAAAGACCTGGAAAAACAGGGCTGGATTGCCACCGCCACCTGTCACGAAATCCGCGTCCCGCTGGCTGAAAGCGCCCGGATGGAATACGCCATCGCCCCACAGCGCGAGAAATATTCCATTTCAGCGCACAACGCCCGCAAACTGCCCGTCATGCAGGCCATTTTGGAACGACACGTGGGCGAGAATGTCCTGGTGATTGGCATGTACCTCGACCAATTGGACGAAATCGCGGCCTTATTGCAAGCGCCACTGATTAACGGTCAAACACCCGTGCGCGAACGCGAAAAACTCTACGCGGCCTTCCGCACCGGACAGGTGAAAACGCTGGTGGTTTCGAAAGTAGCCAACTTCAGCATTGACCTGCCGGATGCAAACGTAGCCATCGAAATCTCCGGGATGTTTGGCAGCCGCCAGGAAGAAGCTCAACGCCTGGGGCGGATTTTGCGCCCCAAAAGCGATGGCTCGATGGCGCACTTTTATACCATCGTCACCCGCGAGACAGTCGATCAGACCTTTGCCGCCAATCGCCAGAGATTCCTGACCGAACAGGGTTATAAATACGAGATTCTGTACGATAATGAAGTGCTGTAAACACGAGGGTTCACCAAACAAGGTTTCGCCACAAATAGCGCGAATTCCCCGAATACTTTCGTGATCTATCGGGGAATTCGTGACTGATTTTGAGTTTTTATCCGGCAGAGATTCTTGCTTCAAGTCATTTGAAGCACATCCAAATGAGATTTACGGGGTGCGAGCGCAGCGAAAACCGACATGATAATTGACAAAACTGGCTTCATCCCAACCCCGGCTGGTGGCGCTGACTGAATCGGCCAGGTCTTGCCAGCCGCCGCCGCGCATCACCCGGTATTTTTCGCCAAAGTCGCTGCTTGCAGCTGGGTCGCCGCCCGGATAGATGTTATACCAATCCGCCACCCATTCCCAGACATTCCCGGCCAAATCATAGACACCTTCCACGCTTTTGCCGCTTTCGTAGCTGCCGACGGCGGTCGTATCCCCAACAAACGTGTTGTAATTGGCAAATGTTTTGTCAATTCCCTCGCCCCACGGATAGGAACGTGGTTGTGGGCCACGCGCGGCCCTTTCCCATTCGGCCTCGGTCGGCAAACGGGCGCCACGCCAGGCGCAGTAGGACTCCGCATTGAACCAACTGACAGCAATCACGGGGTAATTGTCGAACTCGGCGTTTCCGTAATAACTGCCATGGGTGACAGAATCAGATCCGGCGGGCGCGTCGCATTTGCTAGTGGCCACACATTCAGCATAATGAGCATTGGTCACTTCGTACGTGTCAATATAATAAGCCTCGAGCGGGACTTGATGAACGGGCTGCTCATCGGGGAATCCAAAATCACTGCCCATGGTAAACGACCCGGCCGGAATCAGCGTCTCCTTGAGCGGGGTTTTGGGACTGGGATTTCCAGCCGACGATGGCGCAGGTTGACAGGCGTTGAACAGGAACAGGCCGATCAACAGAAAATACACACGCTTTCTCATGAACAATCTCCTTCTTTGGCTGCGCTCACAATAAACTTTATAGCGAGGATAGCGTTTCAGCAGAATTTGACTCGGCGGCCAGTTGGTTTAACGTGATATTTTCCAACTCAGCGACCAGTTTGGCCTGCAACTGACACCAACTCGAACGGATTTTACACCCAGCGTTGAGAATGCATTTTTGGGGTTTTTCAATGCAATCAAAAATCAACAAGGAACCTTCGACGGCCTCATAGATATCTTTCAAAGAAATCGCCTGGGCAGAACGCGCAAGCATCAGGCCGCCATTTCGGCCAGGGTACGTTTTGATCAAGCCGCTGCGGGAAAGATCAGCCACGACACGAATCAGAAATGGACGAGGAATCAGCATCCTGATTTCGATGAAGCGGGTTGAAAGCCGCAGGCCATCCGGTTGCCCGGCCAGCATAGACATCGCTCTGACTGCATATTCGGTGCGCTGATTAATTCGTAACATGGCAAAACTCGCAAAGCAGAACACTAAATTGGATAAGTGCGGAATTTTCAGATCGATTCTCAGAGCGACAGGCCGCAAGGTAACCCGAAAAACTGACACCACCGATTGCATCTTTGGTCATGATACAACTCCCTCGGTTCTGTAAATGATCAATCTGAACCTGGAACTGGCTCGTACTGGATAATCCAGACCTGCCTTGAATTCAAGGTAACAGTGCGATTGTATAGTGCCAATTGATTTCCATTTTCCTGATTACTCATCAGGCTAAGGGTCAAATAATGCTCACCTACGCCCAAAATGTTTTCAACGACCAGCGGACTGTTGCGTTCCTTTTCTGACAGGGGATAAGCCTGCTCAAACAAAACCTGCTCTCCATCCCTTAATACCAGGCGGGTTGGCAATTCAACATATTTTTCACTGAAGCGGTCAGCCGCATAGACCAGCAGTGAAGGATCCGGCATGACCAATTGCACCCTGGCTTGCTGCGCCGGATAAGCCTGAAACGTCCAGGCCTGGGTCGCCCAGGCTTGAAGAGACATCAAAATTCCCAGGATGATGAAAATCGGGACGAAATTCCGCCAGGAAAGTCTGGGCTCTGAAATGAGGTCGTTATCAGGCGAATTTTTGATATTGGATCGGACAGATTCATCAGCTTGCGACAAAACCGGCAGCGACTGGGAAAAAGAATCAGGCGCGAGCCAGAAGGTGTAAATGGGAGCGTTCTCATAGTTTTTTTTCAAACGCGGCAGACGGGTGCGCTTCAAACGGCCATCAGTCCAGAGATTGCCTTCGCGGTGGGCGCAATCGTCGGGTGGACAGCCCACAACCCGTATCTGCCCGGCACCCGCCGCCAGCGCGCGGGAGACAAGCAGCGGTGAAACAGAAGCCACACAGGGTAGAGGAATCACTTCGATGGGCTGATCGTCCACAGAGAGATGCGCTTGATTCAGATATGGCCGCGCACCTTGCGCAGCGTGTCGTTCACAGGTGAACACCAACGTAACCAGTTTTTCATCCGGCGTGTGCGGCGCAAGGCGCTTTTCCACTTGCTGCCACAGCGCGCGCTCAGAGATTTCCCCCATGGAAATGCAGCCTGTGTCACACGAACCCAGGCAAACGCCGCATGCCACACAAAGGCCGGTATCAACCACCGCAACGAATTTTCGCGAAGAAGAATCGCCTTGCCTGGGGCGCATGGTAATGGCGGTATAGGGACAATCGGCAGCGCAGGCGCGGCAGCCGGTACAACAGTCACGGTCAATGGCGATCGGTGCCGGGGTCGGACGAAAGCTCAACCACGGAATGGAACCTGCGATGATAAAGAGCGCGGCCCATCCGGCCCAAAACCAGCCCAGGCCCGATCCCAAACCGAAGGGAAGAAAAAACAGATAGATGGGATCAAGCGGAACCGCGCCGGGTAATTGACGGAAATCTGCCATCGGCAGCATGCCAACCGGAAAAGCGGCCGAAATCACCAATACAATCGCGCCGACACCGATTAACCAGTAACGCGCGGGCAGGAATTTCGGGCGGCTGAGGCGCATGATGTGCCACCAGAAAAACAGGGCCACGCCGCCAAACAAAATAATATGAATCCCCAAAATGCTGACAATAAATACCCAGCTCATGTCAGTCTTTTCAGCCGTCAGCAAACTGCTGACAAAGGCCGGAGCCAACGCTGTGACTCGATTCAAAAAGGCAATGAAACTGTTATTAATTAACTGCGCCCGTTGGTCCCAAACCAGCCAATAGCCGGTCAGGCCATCAAGCCACAGAAAAAGGGCCAGCACTACGCCGGAAACCCACGCCAGCCAGCGCGCGCCACGGAAGCGATCCATGTATAACAGCCGGATGCCATGCAGCAGGCTGACGATCATGGCCGAGCCGGAAGCATAGCGATGAATGGCGCGAATAACGTGCGCCAGCGCCTGGCTTTCCATCTTGGCGACAGAACGATAAGCGGCCTCAAACCCGAACTGGTAGAAGAGTGTCAGGTAAAGTCCGGTCAAGGCTACGATCAGCCACAGGAAAACGGCCAATGTTCCGGTATGGTAGAAAGGATTGAGGTTGGCAGAGCCCGCCAATCTGGTAAAAACCTTTTCAAAAGGCAATGCCAGTCGTTCCATCCATACCAGAACATTGCTCCGTGTATAACCACCCGACCCCTCAGCCCCAGGGAATGGGGCTGCTTTGTTTTCAGGAGCAGAGGAGCGGGTAGAGTCTTTACTCATGGCTGCCAGGTACGCAAGAAGGCGATTACATCCGCCAGTTGGCTTTCGCTCAAAGTACCAGCGAAGCTCCGCATGGCGGTGCCGGGTCGCCCGGTACGAACAAATATAAATAGATCAGCATTGGTATTGGTCTGGATAAACGTGTTCGGCTTGAGCTTCCGCCCCACGCCGCCCTGGCCTTCCGCACCGTGGCAACCCTTACAGGTATCCATAAAGATGGTTTCGCCGTTGGTCGCATCGCCAATGGGCCAATCCTTCGAGAGGGTGTCGAGATCGGCCAGCGCAGGCGCAATTTGTTTATTTTTCACCTGCTCGATAATGGGCGGGAAGCGATTCAGAGCCGGGCCAAAGGCGCTGGCTGAGGCACGCTCGAGGTAGAACAGCGCGTCATCCGGGTCGTTTTGTTTGAGCGAATACAACGCAGAATTGAGCAGTTCGGCAACCGTGATTTCTGGCACCACGCGCTCACCATTGCGCCAGGCGGCGATCATGGAAATTAGATCTTCAACCTGGTTGGATGAAAGCACACCGCCCCAGGATGGCATGCCCTTGGCTGGCCGCCCGTTAATAATCATCTGACGGTACCATTCGTCATCGTGCTTCGACAGTTGCGCGGAAACATTGACAGCCGGTGCACTGACGGCGGCATCGCCGCTGACAGAAGTGCTGCCCACGCTGATGTTGCTGCCGCCCTTTCCATCTTCGCCATGGCAAATGTAGCAACCATAGGTATAGATGGCTGCGCCACGCGCCGGATTCGGCACAAAAGTGGCGGTCTGAACGACAGGCGCAGTCGGTTCCCAGGCACGAATGAAAGTCACAATGTCGCGGATCTCTTCATCCGTGAATGGGCCGCCGTTGGCTTGTCCCCAGGCAGGCATCACTGTGCTGGGACGACCGGCAGAGATGGCCGCGAACAAAACTTCGTTTGAAGCTTTCTTCAGCAGGGTGCTGTTATTCAGCACCGCTCCCACGCCGCCTTCGCCACGGGTGCCATGGCAGGAAGTACAGTTATCCACATATAATTGACGGCCGGTTTGCAGGCTTTTTTTCTGCTGCAGCGCGGCCACGCTTTCAATTCGTCCGCTTTCCCGAACAAAAGCCACTCCCATGCTCACCATTAATACCAGCGTAAGCAGGAGCCCGACGACCATATGACGTGTGTAATTTTCATTCTGCATAGTGTCAAGCCTTTGTTGTTTGACTCGGTTCAAACTTCGTCCGAGTAATCGGTTTACCGGTATCTACGAAAACCTCACCATTTTGAATGGTGACCGGGAATAGATCAAACGGGCGCGGAGCAGGGCCGCCCTGAACTTCGCCCACCTGGTTATAAAGCGATCCGTGACAGGGACAATGAAACTGGTTCTCTGCCTCCACCCACGGAACACTGCACCCCAGGTGGGTACATTTTTGCCACAAGGCCAGGAAGCTCTTATCGTCGAGCCGTACCAGAAAAAAGCGTCCGGATTGAATATGGGTGACACTGCCAGGCTGGAAATCATCCACCTTACCTGCGCGGACCAGGCCGCCGAAACCACCGGCGTTAATCGGCTGGATGTATTTTGCCAGCATCCCCAAAGCTTCTCCAGTTACTGCCAGCAATGAAGCGCCCCAAAGAATGCCAAGGAACTGCCGCCGGTTGATTTTCGGCTTGGATGGTTCTAATTTATTATCTGCACTCATCGTAGTTTGTCCTTCCATTGACCAAGATCAAC
Source organism: uncultured Anaerolineae bacterium (assembly GCA_903838415.1). Taxonomy (GTDB): domain Bacteria; phylum Chloroflexota; class Anaerolineae; order Anaerolineales; family Villigracilaceae; genus UBA5195. The sequence goes on from CAILYI010000136.1 coordinate 13,193, forward strand.
ACTACAGATTGTTCAACGGGTTATAGCCGTTCGGCATGTTCCAGGGCCAGTACAGCTTGAATCCGGGCCCGCGGAAGAAAAATCCGCTGAGCGTGAATATAACGGCTGAAACAAATAGCACCGTGAACAGCGTCATCATCACTTCGCGGGCATTTGGTTTCCAGCGCAGGAGAAACAGCACCGGCAGGAGAACGATCACCCCCATGATTGCCGCCGGAATCACCGCCTGCGCTACCATATCGGGCAGTACACCGCGCAGCAATTCACGCGGAGGAAAGAGGTTGTCAAGCACAATATAGGCTGGCATGACAATCATCGTATAAAGCGAAGTGAAAAGCGTGATCCGTTTGCCGCGCTCCGAAGTAAACCAGCGACCAGATCCATCCCGCGAATTATCCAGGTAAGGGATCAAGGCCACAAACACAACCATCAAACCGGGCAAAATAACACCAGAAAGCGTGGGGTGGGCATGCTCCAGCATTTCTTGCAGCCCCATGAAGTACCACGGAGCTTTGGCCGGATCGGTCGTGACAAGCGGGTTGGCCACATCTTCGAGCGGCGCATTTTTCAGCATCGAAAAAATGAAAAGCGCCGCCGACATTCCAAGCGCCAGGATCAGCTCCAGAATGGCAACGATTGGAAAGGAAAATATGGTGTTGTCGGGGCCTTTTTCGATCATAGTCGTGCGGCCGCGCACAACTTCAACGAGGTTATAGGTTTTTACGCCATCTTTTGGAAATGGTTCTTTTTCAGGAATTGGTTCCGCCATAGGGTACCTCCAAATCAAAATTCAAATTTCCAGTGTTCAAAGCGCCAGGATCCGGCCTGAATTTGCAGGATGAAACCGCATCAGTCCACCATTTTCCAAGATAGGCTGCCGGTGAAAGCCAGGTACCTGATTGTTCACTGTTGACTGTTTTTCTACTGATTGTCAGTCGCGGCCAACCCGCCGTCTTTTCTCACGCGCCAAAGATGGAGCGAAATGAGCAAAGCCAGAAAAGCCGGGATGATCATGATGTGTAGGGCATAGAAGCGGGTCAGGGAGGCTTGTCCAACTTCAGGGCCGCCGAGCAGGATGTTTTTGATGGTTGCACCCATCATCGGCTCGTAGGAAGCAATGCTGGTTCCAACGGTGATCGCCCAGTATGCCAATTGATCCCACGGCAAAAGATAGCCGGTGAAGCTCGCGCCCAGGGTCAGGACAAGCAAAACCACACCGACCACCCAGTTGAATTCTCGCGGAGGCTTGTATGCGCCGGTGTAGAAGACGCGCGCCATATGCAGGACAGCGGTCAAGACCATCAAATGTGCGCCCCAACGATGCAGGTTGCGCAACAACTGTCCGTAAGGCACCAAGGTCTGCAGACTGACGATGTTGGTGAAGGCGTGCTCAATGGAGGGCACATAATAGAACATCAGAACCGTGCCGGAAACTGCCAGGGAAAGAAAGGACAGTAGTGTCAGAACCCCCAGCCCGAGTGAATATGCAAATTTCAGGCTTTTCAGGTTGACTTTGACCGGGTGCAGGTGGAAAAAGACATTGGTAGTCATCACCAGTGAGCGGTCCAACGGATTATCGGGCCAGCCATGGCGAAAGAACGAACGCCAGACACGTGATTTTGTGATTGTTGTGAGAAGGGACATAACGTCTCCTATCCTATTTGTTGTAGGTAAGCGTTTCTTTGAAGCGGAATGCTTCCATCGTAATGGCATCGGTGGGACAGCGTTCTGCACAGAGCGCGCAGCGGGTGCAAGTGGTATCGTCCTTGAGCATGGCAGCCACTGCGCCAGATTGGCGGGCAGAATCCACCAGTTGTTCCACGGATTCGTCTCCGACAAGTTGGTCAAGAGCTACAATTTTCAGACAATTCCAGGGACAAACATCCACACAGCCATTGCAGAGAATACATTTTGCGCCATCAAAAACGGTATTGACGCTGCATTCGAGGCAGCGCAGCCCTTGCAGAGCGGCCTGTTCCTGGGAATAACCCAGTTCGACCACCGAAAGGCCGGTGCGTCGGTCAACCGGTACGCCGGGGACTTTTTCGCGGTTGAGTTTCATCCAGTTTTCTGGCATGGCATGGGTGGGTAATTCCGTCCAGGCTGTGGTAACGCCAGATTGAACCGGACGACCCTGGATTTTTTGATCCATGCCCAGTGCGGCCAAATGCCCGTCGCGGACGGCGTGAATGATCAGGCGCGGGCCGAAAGCCACGTCGCCACCGGCAAAGACGTCGGGAGCGGTCGTCTGACCGGTATCCGGGTTGATTTCAATCAATCCGCGGGGCGAGACGTGGACATCATCCGCGCCGCCCAGCGCACCCAAATCTGCTGATTGTCCGATCGCCAAAATGACGGTGTCACATTCCAGCACTTTTTCGGTGCCGGGTTTGAATTTCGGGCTGAAGCGCTTGTTCTCGTCGAAGACGGAAGCAACTTCGATGACTTCCAGGCCCGTGACTTTTCCATTTTGACCGACGATGCGGCTGGGGCCAAGGCGAGGATTGATGGTGATGCCTTCTTCGACGGCTTCTTCGATTTCGAAACGCGAGGCCGGTAACTCATCCCAGGATTCAAGCGAAATCATTTTGACATCTGCCACGCCCAGCCTTAAGGCAGTGCGGGCCACGTCGAGGGCTTCATGAACGGCGTCCGATTCGTCATCGGCGCGATTTTCAGTTTCGCCCAGAGCGGTCTGCTGCTCCGGCGTAGCCTGCCCGAGGCGCAGGGCGGTGCGGGCAGCATCCATGGCAACATCGCCGCCGCCAATCACGATGACTCGTTTGCCCAGCGCAACCTTGTAACCAAGGTTGAAATTGAGCAGCAGGTCCACCGCCGTGATGACTCCGTCCAAATTGACGCCTTCCACGTTCAAACTGCGCCCGACCATCAGGCCAACGCCCAGGAAAACAGCGTCATATTCACGGCGCAAGTCAGCCAGGGTGACGTCTTTTCCCACCCGCATATCAAAGTGGATGGTTACGCCCATATCCAGGATGGACTGCACTTCCATGTCCATGGCCTGCTGGTCAATACGATAGACCGGCACGCCGTAGCGCATCATTCCGCCGGTTTTTGGCCCGGCTTCGTAGATCGTAACTTGATGTCCAAGCAGGGCCAGATCATGCGCCGCTGTCAGGCCCGCTGGCCCGGCGCCAATAATGGCAACCCGGCCAGATTTTCGGCCGGATTCTACGGCCAATTCTTTCAGGTTTTCCCGCGACCAGCGAGCGGAAGAGAAAACTGCTTCTGCGCCCAGGCCCGGGAAGGTCATTTCGGTCTTTGCGCTCGCATAGGGCGTACCGGCGTGCTTTGGCGCAAGCGCAGCGGAATCATCAGCGCTGCTTACAACTCCGGGCAAAAACCCGGCATTTTCCGGTCCGAAACGTTCGGTCAACAGGCGTTTGATCGGGCGAATGGCAACTGGCTCGAAATCAGGTCCAACCGAGCCTCTCCGGCAAGCAATCTCACAAGGCGCACCACAGATGCGTCCACAAACCGTTGAAAATGGGTTGGGATCATGGGCGATCTGGTAGCCCTGCTCCAGTTCGCCGCGCGCCACTGCGGTCACATAGGCGCGCGCGTCGGTCTGGACCGGGCAGGCAGCCTGGCACTTCACCATTTTTCTGTAATAATCGGTACCGGGAATGACGACTTTATATCGGCCGTCGGCCATAGTTCACATCCTATCTGCGTGATATTTGCGATTATTTTTCAGAAAGAATATAAGCCACCAGGTCAGCAAGTTCCTGTTCGCTCAAATCTTGTTCCCATTTTTGATACATGTCGCCTTCTTTGTAGTTTTCGACGACGAAAGCATTCGGCTTGACGATGGACTCGTGGATATACTCTTCAGCAGAGAGACCCGCCACACGGGTTTCGGCGCGGGTGCCAGTTCCGGCAGTGTAGGGCGCCTTGTCGTTCTTTCCGGCAGCCTCGTTATAATTGTGGCAGCTGATGCAGCCTTCGGCCGAGTTCTTTCCCATCGTTTTTGAGTTGTACAATTCCTTGCCGCGCGCCGCATCGCCAACCACCGGGCCGGAAGATCCGCCACCGCAAGCCGTCAGAAGAAGAGCTGTCAGAAGAGCAACCAGAACCAGACTAAAAATTACCTTGCGCATTTGAATTTCTCCTTATCTTTTTATTGGGATTAACTGTTTCAGTGGTGTATCTCCCAAACTTTCGCCCGGGAGATACACCACTGAGAAAAATTTACCAGAGTTGGAAACCTGGTGATGTGAATTGGGCCTGGCTGATTAATTCGATCAGCATCGGGCCATAAGCGATCAAAATCAGGACGATGGTGCCGATCAACCAGGGCTGCCAGTTATTCAACCAGGCCGGAATGGCTTCGGGATGAGCAGCTTCGGCGATGGGCATATCCACTTCGGCCTTTTCCTTGGAGAAGAAAGCGGTCATGATCATCACGGTGAAGAACAAGGTGCCAGAGACAAGCAGGATCAGGCCACCAATACCGACGAACAAGGTCGGTACGCGCCAGGCGCCGGAGCCATAATTCTGAATGGCAACGCCCAGCATGGTGCGGCGCGGAGCGCCCAACAGACCAATCCAGTGCATACCGCGTGAGAAGATGGTCATACCAACGAACCAGGTCCAGGCTTGCCAGAGAGCGGCTTTGCGGCCCCAGAGAGCTTTGCCGGTCAGGTAGGGCAGCATCCAGTACAGGATGCCCATAAAGGTCAAGGTGACAGCCGTACCAACAGTCAGGTGGAAGTGTCCGGGAACCCAGGCGGTGTTATGCACAACCAGGTTGATGTCGTAGGATGCATTGATCAAACCACCGGCGCCGCCGAAGGCAAACAGGATCATCGCCAGGGCCTGGGCCGTGAAGGAAGGATCGCCCCAGGGCAGTTTCAACAGCCAGCCGAAGAGTCCCTTGCCGCCGCGCGCGCGCCCACCAATTTCCATGGAGGCGATCACGTTGAAGGCGGTCAGCATGCTGGGGAAAAAGACGCTGTAGGTAAGTACGGCATGGATAAATTTCCAGACCGCCGGGACACCCGGATCGAGGTATTGGTGATGGAAACCGAGCGGGGTGGAGAGCAGCAGGAACAGCCAGAAGGAGAAGCGCGCCAGCGGTTCGCTGAACAACTTGCCGCCCGCCTGCTTCGGGATCATTCCGTACCAGGAGACGTAAGCCGGGAGCAACCAGAAGTAAACCAGCGGGTGACCGGTGAACCAGAACAGGGTGCGCGCCAACTGCGGATCAATACCCTGCACCAAACCGGTGGTCCATGGAATGATGAGGCCGAGGATTTCTGCAGCGATACCGAGGGTGCAAATTTGCCACAGCACCATCGTAATCAGGGATGCGAGCGCAAGCAGCGGCGTGGTTACGCCCTTGTTCTCTTTGCGCCAGGCCAGGAATGTGGCGATCATGCTCCAACCGCAAACCCAACTACCAACGACGAACAGGGTCAAGCCGAGGTAATAGTACCAGGGAGCTTGAAGGGGCGGGTAGAAAGTATACAGAACGCTGGCCTGATTCAGGAGCAGCGGGATGGCAGCAGTCACCAGACCAACCACCATCACCCAGAAACCAACCCAGCTCAAAGTCAGGTTGGCAAGGGCGCGATTGAGACTCCGAACGGTGGTCAGAGTCAGAAAACCAGTGATGAAAAAGGTGGTCCACACCAGGGCATTCAAAACACCATGCAGGGTGAGCCCCTGATAGTACGATTGAATTCCAAGGCTTTTGAGGGCCGGATACAGGTTGACCCCCATATGTTCCAAAGCCTGAAACGGACCGAATAAACTGCCGAGGGCCAAAGACGCCAAGGCCACAACGACATGCCAGCTAACAAGTTTCTTTTCAGCAGCGAACATATCTTAATTCCTTTCTATCTAGAATAGCGTTACGATGTAGATGGCCATCAAAACCAGCCCAAGGTAAATATTGGATACCTTGAAAAGCTTGAGAGCCTGCTTATGTTCAGGTACCGCGACCAACCGCAGGGAATGCCAGCCCAACCACAAGGTGGCCGGGACGGTAATCAGCAGGTAAGGCCAACCAAGGGCAGGGTGATAGCCCATCAGAAGCGAAATCAAAGCGACAAAGAAGGTATGGAAAGTAATCCAACCAGCCGAGGCGCGTGGGCTGAGGATGACCGGCAGCATGGGCACACCAGCGCGGGCGTAATCATCGCGATAGGCCTGAGCCAGGCTCCAGAAATGGGTTGGCGTCCAGGCAAAAATCAGCAGTGCCAGCGCCAGTACACCCGGTTCCGTCCAATTTCCGACCACCGCGCCCCCACTCAGAACAGCGCAACTCCCGGCAGCCCCACCAATCACGATATTCAGCCAGGTACGTGGTTTCAGCCACAAGGTATAGACCCCAACATAAATGGCGGCCCCCGCAAAAAGAAATACCGCCAGTGGGATGCTATACGGCAGCGCAATCATGACCGCCAGTATCACCAGAACGATGCTTATTTCCAGCGTGGTTTGTGGACGAGCAAAAGCGCCGACCGCCAATGGCCGTTTGCTGGTGCGCTGCATACGCCCGTCGCGTTCCCGCTCCAGGTATTGGTTGATTGCAGATGCACCACCGGATGAGAGCAACCCGGTCACGATCAAGAGCAGCATTTGGCCGAAGGACAACTTGCCGCCAGATGCCAGCAAGGCACCACCAACGGAAGCCAGTAGCAGTAATACGACCACACGCAATTTAAAGAGGATCACCATTCGGCCAAGGAACTCACCTGCCGCGTTTTTCGATTTCTCTATTTTCCATGCCACACTGCCAGATGCTCTCGTTTTTGCGTCCATCCAAAGGCTCCTTTAACCGTTCTGGGCAACAAACCAACCTTCAACTGCGCTGTATCCTGCTTGTCGTGCTGATTTTGTCGCAGGTTTTATGGCTTTACTTCACAATGATCTTGCCATACATGTTTTGATGCCCAACGCCGCAGTACTCGGTGCAAACATACGGGAATTCACCCGCTTTGTCGAAGGTGCGGGTCAGTTTGGCAACCTGTCCGGGCAATACCATCATGTTGATGTTCGTATCCTGGACTTTGAAACCGTGCTGAACATCAGCGCTGGTCACATAGAAGGTGACGGTAGCCCCAACCGGGACGGTGATTTCGCTCGGGTAGTAGCGCCAGGGGCTCGCCTGAGCCAGAATATGCGCTTCATATTTGCCAGGAGCCAGTTCACGCAAACCCAGCTCAGCTTCCGAATATGGCCCGGAAGCCTTGACCGTGTTCGGATCAATCCGCGCAAACGGCTGCGGCACCTGGAACCCATTGACGAACCCGGCAACCCCAACCAGCACAGATAACACAATCAACATGATCGCTGTGACAGCGATCCACCATTTCTCGTAAACATGGATGTGAATCATTGGGTTATCCCTCTTTCGAGCAGGGTCAGGTAGACCCAGCTCCACAAGATGATGATCGTAATCAGATAGATCAGGCTAATTGCAAGAGCGCCTTTCGGATGTTCCATCTCAGGATCACCCTTTTGGGCAGAACCCTGCCCGGACTTTGCAGTTTTTTTACTCATAGAAAATCCTCCGAAGTTTCATTCAAATTAATGGGCCAATCATTCCTTGAGTTGCGTACGTATTTTTCTTTGGGAAGATCAAATAGGCAGGCTCCTTTTCTTGTTTCTATTGCTCGCTGATTTCGACTTCGAGCGAAATATCACCAAACTTTTCAAATTTCAACGTAACGGGAATCTTCACCCCGGATACAAAATCTTCCAATTTGTTGATGCACATGATGTGCAACCCGCCCACCTTGAGCTCTGTCGCTCCGCCAGCCGGGATTTCAATAAAGCCGCCTGCCACCGGACGCATGCCCATGACTCCATCAGCCTTCTTATACGATTCGTGTAATTCGGCCGTGCCACAAGCTTTGGATTGAACGCTGACTAATTTGTCGGATTCGGCTCCATTGTTGTGTATGGTCATATAAAAAGCGCCTGCCGTTGCCACCATGGGGGATGGACGGCCCCACTGACCTTCGACTGTGATGGCCGGGGCAGGCGTGCCGCAGGCTGAGAGAATAAAAACCATCCCCGCGATAAGTGTTGCCAGGAAATATTTTTTGTGTAGCAATTTTTTCTCCAATCTTGAAGAAGTTTTATCGTTTAAGCAAATAGTCCAAATCGGCAGCGATATCCTGCGCCGTTGCGCCAAAGGGGAAAACCACCCGCAAGTATCCCTGGCGGTCAATCGCCATGACGGTTGCGGTATGATCCATCAAATATCCCAGCGCAGAATCACTTTCATTTTTTTGGTAAAAAATCCCGTAGTAGGTGGCGACTGCCGCTATCTGATCAGATGTACCCGTCAGGGCTATAAAGCTGGAGTCGAAATGAGTAATATAGTCACCCAGGATTTCGAGCGTGTCCCGCTCCGGGTCAATCGTCACCATCAACACCTGCACCTGATCGCCGCGCTTGCCCAGCAATTCACGGGCTTTGCGCAGTTCGGCCAAAGTGGTTGGGCAGACATCCGGGCAGGTGGTGTAACCGAAATACAACAGCACCAGCTTGCCGCGATAATCACTCAGTGTGACCGGCTGTCCATTGGAGCCTGACAGCGTAAAATCCGTTGCGGGCATGGGAGATTGCAAAACCATGCCATGGAAGGCATAAGGCTGGAAGAGATTCCAAATCAACCAGATTAATCCGGCAATTAAAAACAGTCCCAACGCCACCCCAAACGCGAGGAATGACTTGGAACGCCAGAAAGGTTGCGGGGATGTGGCTGTGGTCATGGATAACACCTGAACAAGTGGGCTGCTTCATAGGCGTAGCGACCTACGCCCTGGCTGTTGTGAATTTCAGCGAGAAGATAATTGATATCGCGCAAAATCAAGGCCAGGTCCAGTTTGGCGCCGCGATACTCGGACCGGACAATCCCCCAACCATCCACAAGCTCAAAGCGCGGTTCAAATTTGATGGCATATTGACCGCTCTCGCCCGGAACATTTTCGTAATACAAACCGAACCCCCCTCCGACAACATATTTTGTCCGGGTAGGGTCACCAGTCAGAAAATCCCATGAAATATCATTTTGTGGTGCTGTCAGAAACGGGCTCATATACGTATTCAGCACGGCCGGTGTATCGCGCTCAGGATCGAGAGAAATTGTCACCAGGGAAAATTTCGCTTCCTGTGCGCCCAATTGGATGAGCGCCGTGCGCAGGGATTCCATTTGTGCTGTTGCCTGAGTGCAAGCGGTGTCACAATGGCTGTATGTAAAGTTGTAGATCGTTAATTTGCCACGGTAATCTTCACTGGTCTTGCGTTCGCCAGCCTGATTGATAAAGGAGAAGCCCGGCGACAGGCTGACGCGAGGCAATACTTTGATGGGCTGAAAAATATTGAAGGCAAAAACGATCACCACCCAGGCCCCCATCAGCAGGTATAGCAGCCTTAGCAGCCATTTGGAACGATTGGCATGGGATGTTTCTTTGGGGGATTGAGCGGTCGGGTTGATGGTCATCGTGGTGTTTTCATGCCGCTGACGATAATTTTCTGGCCAGCAATACCCGCAAACCTGGGCATTTTGCACTAATTTATTAATATTATTTTAACAAAGGCCGCTTTTTTTATCTTCGGCCATGTGGAGAGAGTTTGGATAGAAAAACGGCTACCGAGTGGTAGCCGTTTGAGCAAACAAAATAGCCAAATGGATTAATCCATCCGGGTATACCGAAAAAATTACAGGTTCTTTTTGGGAGAGTTTCGCGCAGTCCAGGCGGCTGCTTCGGCGCGGCTATGAAGATGGAGTTTGTCCAAAATTGTCCGCAGATGCGCTTTTATGGTGTGCGGCGATAGCGAAAGCTTGAGGCCGATTTCCCGGTTGGTTAATCCTTGCGCAACCCATTTCAGTACCTCGTTTTCACGTTCTGAAAGCACATTGGTTGATGTTTCATTGCCAGAGGTTTCAGATGGCGCAGAAGTGGCAGCAAATTCATTCAGCAGTTTGACCGCCATGATCGGCGTAATGATGGCCCCCTTGGCATACACAAGGTTAATCGCCTCAATCAACTCTAAAGTTGAGACGCTTTTAAGCAAATAGCCGCGCGCGCCAGCCCTAATGGCGGCGTATAAGTCGTTTTCTTGCTCCGAGGCGGTCAGCATTAACACCGATACCTGAGGATAAATATTGCGCAGCTGACGGGTGGCTTCGACTCCATCCATCTTCGGCATATTGACATCCATCAGGATTACATCGGGCCTGAATTCGGCCACCCGGGAAATGACTTCCATGCCATTCGAGACGCTAGCGACAACGGTAATATCGGGCGCATCGCTCAACATGCGCGCCAAACCTTCGCGAAAGAGGTGGTGATCGTCAGCAATGAGAACGCGAATCATGGCCAACTTATACCACAACTCTTTTATTGTCACTGAGAGGCACGGCGACGGTGATGCGCGTGCCCTGGTTGACACCGGTCGCAACGGTCAGCGCACCCCCCAAGTTGCGGGCACGCTCGCGCATGGTTGTCATCCCAAAGTGACGTTGGGCAGCGAGATCTGGTTGCATGGCATCAGGAAAACCTCGTCCATTGTCGGTAATCGATAATTCCAGCTCCGACTCAGTAGCTTTCAAGCTGACTTCCACGCGATTGGCGCGGGCATGTTTGCGCACATTGGCCATGGATTCTTGAACAATGCGAAAAAGTTGTAACGCTACGGACGGCTCAACCAGTAAACCTTCCGGGTCAATGGTGAGATGGGTTTGGATGCCGGTCTTCTGGGAAAACTGGGCGCTGTATTCCGCCAGGCGCGAGGCCATTTGGTCCGGACGGTCCAGTTCCTGGCGCAACCCTTCAATGGCTTCGCGCGCCTCCAAATACGCCGACTGGATGGAATGGCGCATTTCGTCGACTTCGCGAGCAGCGGCTTCATTTTTCCCGGCCTGGATTAGATTTTCGAGTCTTTCGGTCTGCATATTAAGCAATGCGAGGGTTTGCGCGAGACCATCATGGATTTCGCGTGATAGCCGGTAGCGTTCTTTGAGTACCGCCAATTGGTCAAGTTGGACATAGAGTTGGGCATTGCGAATCGCCAGCGCAATCTGATGCGCCATGGTATTCAACAACTCGACGTGACGGCTATCGAAAGCGCGTTTGCGTTTCGCTCCCAGGAAGATCGCCCCCAGAGTCTGGCCTTCAGCGATGAGCGGAGCGGCAACTGCTGAGAGAAAATCGTACCCGGCTTCTTTTGCCAGATCAGGCGAGATGACCGCCGAACCGGTGGCGTGGGCCTGAGTGGCAAGCTCCAGCGCCAGGCTGAAACGCGGATCTGTCAAATTGTCACCCAATCCCTGTCGGGCGCGACAGGCCCAGGTTTGGGTCTCCTGATCAAACAGGAACAAACCACCCACCTGGGCTTCCCACCCGGCGGTGGTAATAAACAATACCTGATCTTCAAAATCCCGCATGATCGGCACGCCGGTATCACCCGTCTGTAAGACCTGATCAAGGGCATAAAGGGCATCCGTCTGACGAGTACGCGCCCGCAGACTTTCGAGCATGGAGGCGATGACGCCGCTCAGGATGTTGAGCAGGTGAATTTGATCTTCCGGAGGCCCATCCACCGATGGGAAATAGGCGGAAATCAGCCCCACACGTTCTTGTTCATAAACCATCGGCAAACAGATTAATCCACCAATTCCATCGGCCCGGGCTTTTTCATGCAGGCCTTCAAACAACGGACAATCGCTGGTCGCTACGGTTTTTAACACTGAGCACTCTCGGCAGCGGTTTGCGGAGATGCCGGTGGCGAGGCGTGCGCGAAAAGCTTGAAGATATGCATCGCTCAGCCCCCAGGCCATATCCAACTTCAACCGATCTTTATCGTCAGCAAATGTGACCACGGTCGAGGCCTGCGCTCCAGTCAAATGATGCGGAGCTCGCGCAGCCAGTTCCAACACGGTTTGTTCGTCGTTTGCCGCGCCCAGCTGCCGCCCAATTTCATTTAGCGTGAGCAGCTTTTGATGGTTGGACTCCAACTCAGCATACGCCAACAGTGTTTGCTTTTCCGCTTCGGCATGGGCAGCGATGGAAGTGGCAATCCGACTCAAGCCGATCCAGGCCACAATACTGCCGGTAAAACCGTAAATCAGCAACTCGGCTTCCTGGTGCCAGCTCTCTGAAAGCGCATCAACAATCAAATGTAAACCGGCCTGATGCAATGCAGCCAGAATCAAAACCGCCACCGGCGCAACCCAGCGCAGTCGCCGCAGCCGGATGTGCAGTGGTGCATCCCAATAATCGGTAAGCCGAACTAACTGTTGTTTCCCGGGTACCATCAGGTCTCTCGCTTGGCAGTCTTGATGCCACTACTCAATTTTTTCGATGAAATCGAACACGTGTGCACGGACGATTTTTCGCGCCACGCACTCAACCATTTAAACGCAGAACATACTCTGACAATAAGTGTAAAAGATTACCAAGCTGATATGATTTATATCACGCTGTGACGATCTTACCAACCTTTCAAGCCAGTAATTCCAAATCTAAACTCAGGTTCTTAGAAGGAATTTAAGCACAAAAGACACAAAGGTACACGAAGGTAAAGCATTTATGGTACCCGGTTCTGCACGGGTATGGTTTCCCTTTGTATCCCGTCGTGACCGCTTGCCTCGCGGTTCATACGGGGTCGTGTTTAAAGATTTTGCTTTGTCTCGACAAGCTCGACAATCGTTCCGGCTTGTCCGGGTTAAGAAAAACAGTGGCCCCCCGAAGTGCAGGGAGGCCGCAGTTCAGAACGGTTACCTTTATTATTGTTATGGCCGCCAGGCAGGATCAAAATCGACCTGCGGAGAAGTAGTCAGACGCTGCGGAGCACCTTCAGGCAATTGGAAAATGTAAACATCCTGATTCTTGGTATCCGATGTTTCGTAGACAGCCCACTGACCATCGGGAGAAAAATCCGCATCCACCACGGGAACAGGGACCGGGAGCCGGCTAACCTGGTTGCTACTGAAAACAAAGCGCATCAGCGACGAGGGGGCGGTTTGATTGTTGTTGGTTTCGCTAAAAAGCAGGGAAGCGCCATCCGGCGCATACGCTGGCAGATAATCCGCGAATGAGCTGCCGGAGCGAATCAACTGCTGCGGATTACTCCCATCCGCAGACATAATCCAGATCTGCTGCAGGCCCACCCGTCGCACAGTATAGACAATCTGGCTGGAATCTGGCGACCAGGCTGGATATCGCGATTGAATATTGCCGGTCGCTGAAGTCAGTCTGGTCAGGCTCGAATCATCCAGGCTGTATACGTAAACTTGCATGGTACCATCGCGCAGCGAGGTAAAAGCTATTTTCGACCCATCTGGCGCCCAGGCAGGGTCAAAATCGCCACCAGGCAAAAACGGCAGCGGCACAGAGACGCTGGTTTCAACATCCATCAAATAAAGCGCGGAATCAGGATACTGCGAAGCCCTTTCAGAACAGGGCGAGGTATAGATGATTTGTTTGCCGTTTGGCGACCAGTCAAAATTACAGGCGCCGTTTTGTTCGTTGGTCAACGCATGCAAATTGGTTCCGTCAGAATTGATGATGAAAATTTGCGCTACTTTATCCACGATGGAAGCAAAAGCAATCTCACCCGTACCGCCACCCTGAAGCGTGGACAATGGGGGAGTGACTGCCGTTTCAGCCAATGCGAGAGTCTCTGATGGCATGACCGTCGGGGAAGGTTGGATGGTCGGTTTGGGAGTGGAGGTCGGTTTCGGGGTGCTGGTCAATGTCCCTGTCGGTAAAATCCGCGGAGTGGAAGTCAACGTGGGGAGCGAGGTGGGGGTGACGGAGGCGGTGGACGTGGGAACCGGGAATAACTGGCTCAGCAATACTTTCTGGCTCAGTGGATTAATCAAGATGGCCGCACTGGCAACGATCAGCAAAGCCCAGAAGAAGGATGTTAATCGCCAGAAAGAACCGGATTTTTTGGGTGGCTGCTGTTTTTTCTCCGTTATCGTTTCAGGAGGAACGGTTTTCTCATCAGAATGGTCTACAGGTTCAGGCTGGCCCAACAAGGCGTTTTTGAAAGCTTCAGCCGATTGGTAGCGGTAGCTTGAAATTGTTTCAAGCGCCTTTTCGATGACCGTGGCCAGGCGAGGGGAAATTTCAGACCGGCGCTCCCGTAAAGGAGTCAGCGAAATACCGTCGACAGTGCGCATCAAGCTGTCTTCAGGGATGACACCTGTCAGGGCGGCGTAAAGCGTGGCACCAAGCGAGTACACATCGGAGCGCGGATCGGTGCGGGCAATGCCATACTGTTCGGGCGGCGAATAGCCTGGGGTCATGGCGCGCGCGCCGGTGATGGTTTCTTCGTGCTCCCAGCCCATCTTGGCCAGACCAAAATCGACCAGATAAACCTGTCCCTCAGGCGTTATTTTGATATTGCCAAGTTTTATGTCACGATGCAGGATGGGCGGTTTGTGCGCGTGCAGATAAGCGAGCGCATCGCAAGCAGCGATGCCGATTTGGATGGCTTCTTTTTCCGAAATTGGGCCTTGATTTTCCACTTTCTGACGCAGATCATCCCCCGCGATATAGTCCATGACAAGGTATTGCCCCATATCGTCAATGACAAAGTGATCCGTTACGCGCGGCAGATTGGGATGACGAATACCTGCCAGGATCACCGCTTCCATGCGGAACTGGCGCGCATAATCTTCGGTGGTGAACAGGTTTTCTTTGACGGCAACTTCCACGCCAAGGCTTTCATCGATGGCGCGATAAATGGCTCCCATGCCACCCCGGCCCAGGACCTCGACGATACGATAACGATTATGAAGTAAGTTTCCTTGCCCGAGAGTCATAAGTGCTCTATTCCATGCTGAATATGGCCGATTATATCAAAAGGTACCCGAACGCCTTCCAATGTTGAAGGCGTTTAGGCTGAAGAACCTTTACTTCTTAGACGGCCGCCAGACCGGGTCAAAGTCATCCCCCGGATCGGTTGTGAGGCGTGTGCGGTTGGAGCCCGTCAGACTGGTCAGATAAATATCTTTATTGATTGGGTCGTCGGGCCAGCTTTCAAAAACAATCCACTGTCCATCCGGGGAAAAACTGACATCCACCACGGGTAGCGGCTGAATATTAATCCGCACCGCTTGCTTGGAGGCGCGATCTTCATAACGCATACTCATCAGGACGTATGGCGCAGTGCCGTCAAAAGTGGTCTCATTGAATACGACATACTCTCCATCGGGAGACCAGACCGGCAGATAATCCATGACTGTGTTGCCGCTTTGAACCAGTTGGATGTTTGGTTTGCTCATATTGGCGTCGCCATCGGACGTAAGCCAGATCTGCGAAAGACCCAGA
>CAILYI010000137.1 GCA_903838415.1 uncultured Anaerolineae bacterium
AAGCCATAAATTCTCAGCCTGTTCTCAAAGCGTTTGTCTCAACTGGCTACGCTAAGTATTGCCAGTTACCTTTGGCTGTTTGATCGTCTTATAACTCATTGGAAACACACCCAAATGAATTTCATCCCTGTTCTTTCCACCCTGGTGACGTTTTCCTTTACCTATGCAGTTTTTCGACGCTACCAGAAAAAGGGCGGTACGCATCTGGCGCTGTGGGCTTTTGGGTTGCTGCTCTATGGCCTGGGAACACTCTCCGAAGTGTGGATGAGTTTCGCTTTTAACGAGCTGGTGCTCAAGCTATGGTATCTGACCGGAGCCATGCTGACCGCCGCCTGGCTGGGACAGGGCAGCATCCAACTGTTGGTTCGTAAGGGCAAGTTGGCCCAGATTCTGACCTACGCGCTGGCGGCTTTCTCGCTGCTGGCGCTGGTGATGGTCGCCAGCGCCCCGCTGACCGGCGCGCAGTCCACGTATAATGTGGCGGGCACCATCTCAGAGCAATATAAAACCATTCTCACCCGCGGCGGCCTGACCATTTTCTTGACCATCATCCTGAACATCTACGGTACCCTGGGGTTGGTAGGCAGCGCACTGTACTCGGCTTTCTTATTCTGGCGCAAGAAAGTGTTGGCAAACCGTATGTTTGGGAATATTTTGATCGCGGCGGGCGCACTTTCTCCGGCGCTGGCGGGCACTTTCGTCAAGGCCGGGATCGTGGATGCACTTTACGTCAGTGAATTTATCGGCGCAGTCCTGATGTTCATCGGTTTTATGATGGCAACTTCAGGCAAGGAATAAGCTTCCAGTGCGCAGTTTTCCAATCACAGAGACCCGGCATGCCGGGTCTTTTTTTACGAGTAAAATAGAACCATGAATAACATTCTTGAAGCCCCACTTGTTGGTGAAACGCGCCGCAACCATGCGCTGGAACATGCCACCATCCACATCCTGAGTGAACGCTTCCCGGGACGCACGATGGCGGGTCACTCCAACCCGACCGGTTTCTTCCTGATCGGGGATTTCCCCACCGAACACGTCCGCGAAGCGGTGATCGAGGCGCTGACGCGCCTGCAAAACGGAGAAAGCCAGCTCGCCATCCATGCCGGTTGCGGCACCAATTACGTCGTCACCGGCGGAATTGCGGCCATTTTTGCATATTTGGGGATGTCGGGGACCAAGAACAACCGCGAACGCTTTGAGCGGATTCCGCTGGTGATGCTGCTCTCCATCCTGGCGTTTATGATTGGTCAACCCTTGGGCCCGGCCTTGCAAAAAGAAGTGACTACTCAGCCCGATCCGGGCGGCATGACACTCGAGGATGTCTATCTGGTGACGAAGAATGTCCATCGCGTGGTAACACGCCCTTAAGATGAGCGATTCCCCGCACATATATTTCTACTTCGGCAACGACGACTTCGCCATCCGCAAACAGGTGGCGAAGTTTTCCGCCATGTTCAGCGACCCAACAACCGCCGGGATGAACATTTCACAGCTGGATGCGCGCACCGTCAGCGAGAATGAACTGGCCAACGCCATCTTCGCGCTGCCGTTCTTGGCCGAACAGCGCCTCGTCGTGCTGGAAAATGTGTCGAAACGGTATACCGGCCTGGATGGGCATAAGAAATTCGTCGCTTTTCTGGCAACGGTGCCAGCCTCCACCAGGCTGGTGCTGGTTGACCTGGAAGAAGTCAAGGAAAAGGACATCCCCAATCACTGGCTGGTTAAGTGGGCCATCAAGGCCGGGGAAAGCGCCAAATTTCAGGGCTTTCACATGCCCAAACAACGCGAAATGCCCGGCTGGATTGTGGCCGAGGCCAAGCGTCAGGGTGGAGCGATTGAGCCGAATGCGGCCGCGCGGCTGGCCGAGATGACCGGCGAAGAAACGCGCCAGGCCGCGCAGGAAATTACAAAGCTGCTGACGTATGTCAATTTTGCGCACGCCATCGGCATCGAGGACGTGGAAGCCGTCAGCATCGTCACCGCCAGCGTGGATATTTTTGAGCTGGTGGACGCGCTCGGCGCGCAAAATGGCAGGCTGGCTCAGAAGCTGTTCCGCCGCCTGGTGGATGAAAAAGAGGCCTTTGAGATTTTCGGGATGATCGTGCGGCAGTTCCGGATGCTGACCATCGCCCGCGATGTGCTGGACGAAAGCGGTACCATCAACGAAGTGACCGAGGCGCTGGGAGCGCATCCGTTTGTGGCGGGAAAGGTGTTCAATCAGGCGAAAAACTTTAGCATGGACACGCTTTCAGCGGTTTACCACCGCCTGCTCGCCATGGACGAATCCGCCAAAACCGGCGGGATGCCGCTGGAAACATCGCTTGAAATGCTGATTGTGGAGTTGGCGGGAAAGCGGCCGTGAAACATAAATCATAGGTCGAAGGTCATAAATCTAAATCTTTGATCTATGACCTTCGACCTATGACTCTTTAAAACCAAAATCCGTCAGTCCACAAAATCCCCGCCCGATTCAACCCGCCGGTCGAGCAGTTTACGCTTTGAGTCGAACTTCAAGCCGACTTCGATACGCTGATAACACAGATTTTTGCCATCCCCCATCAGCACTTTGCGACAATAGAACATATCGCCATCGCTTTCGTATTCCACGCTCAGGTCGTTATCCACATCCACGCGGCCGGTGAGAATTTCTCCACAGCGTTTGCATTTGACATTGAAAACGTAATATTCTTTTTGGGTCGGGCGGGAAACACCGCCAAATAGTTTTTTCAAAAAACCCATGATTTTTTCCTACTTCGGAAGAGTAATTTCTGCGCCAGGCACGCACGAGCGCATGTAGGGGGTCGGCAAATAAGCTACGGTGACACAGGTCATGGCAAAGCCGTCTTCAAAAAGCACATGCACATCGTACCCGACTGACGAAATTTTCGATGGGGTCACTTTGAGCTTGTACGGCTGGCCGAGGTGTTCTTTCAAGCCGGGCATGGTGTTGACGGGTAGTATTTTGGCCTGTTCCGGATCTGTTGGCGCCATTTGCAGCGCAGCATGCACCAGTCGGGCGGAACGCTCTTCCCGAATGCCCATGCGCCGAAAAGTACCTGGCAGAATTCCCAACACCAGCGCGCCAAGCACCAGCAGGCCGATCCAGCCAACCCGTTTCAAAGGTTGTTCAACTTCCTCCAAAATACGGACATGCCGGTCGCTCATCCAGCGCAGGGCCAGCGCAATCGGCAGGCAGGTGACTGAAACGGGCAGGCTCAAGACCAGCAGCATGAGAATGCCAATCGCGCCCACGCCCACCACAAATAGCTGCACGCCCAGGCCGACGATGGCTGTCGCCACCGCGCCAATAGAAATGGCGACAATTCGCTCAGCAAACCAGCCCGTCAATGCGCCGATCAACGCCAGCACAAATCCCAGGATAACGCCGGTTGTGATGGTCGGAACCCATTCAATCATGATGGGCAAATCCGGGAACAGCAGGGCATTGACGGTCCCAACCGTTAATCCAAAGGCGATACCGGCCAGAAAGCCGTAAATAACTCCACCCAACATGCGTGGGCGGCGCAGGGCCAGCGGTTCTTCCTTATCAGCTTCACTTAGGAAATGAGAAAATTTTTCGCGATACATACTGACAGTATAACCCAGCTCCCCCTGTCAAAATAGCCTCGATTGACTATTTCGCACAGGTGGTGGAAACAAGCCGCGCGCCCGACACCATTCTGGGTCGGGGCCGTCCCAACCGTACAGGTCAAGGTCAATTTTGCCCTTTTCGTTAAAGAACACACCTTCACCGCGCAGAATTTCCTTCTGGGTCTCTGCGCCGGGGCGCGGACTGATCTTGCCCTGTGAATTGATGACGCGCTGCCATGGCACATCGTCGGGGCAATGGGCCATGGCGCCGCCCACCCAGCGCGCGCCAAAAGCCTCGTAGTCTTTGAGATTCATCGTCCCGGGTGGTGGAATCATGGCCGCAATCTGGCCGTATGTGGTCACTTTACCGGGAGGCACCTGTCGAACAATCTCCCAAACAGTGGACTGGAAAGCACTTAAACCCGGCGGGGATGTAAAAGTGGGCGACATAAACCAATTTCCTAATCAACGATAAACAGTTTGGCACCGGTAAGAGTGGAAGAACGATGTGGGTCAGTATTGTCAGCGACTTGATAACTGGTACCGGGCGTCAGGATAAATTTTCGCCCATCCGCCAGTTCAGTTTCAAGCTGGCCCTCAAGAATCAAAAGTATGTGACCCTTGCTGCACCAGTGATCGGCGAGATAACCTGGAGTGTATTCAACCATCCGCACACGCAGGCTGCCAAACTGGCGCGTACGCCAGTAAGCCATTCCCGTTTCACCGGGATGCTCGCTGGGTTCGACCTGACTCCAGTCGGTGGTGCCAAAGGGGATATCTGACATTTGCATAATGGACTCGCTTTCGCTCTCATACTGTAGTGCGTGCAACCGAAAAAGCGGCGTTATTTCAGTTCTCGCCCGATTACTTTTCTCAATTCTTCCTGAACCAATTCCCAGCGCTGACTGGCGTCCACCACCCGCCAGCGTTGCGGCTCCAATTTGAGCAGTTCATGATATCCGGCGCGGACTCGTTGGTGGAAATCGACCGTGAAAGCATCCAGGCGATTCCATTCATCCTGATTGGTTTTGCGCTTGAGGCCGTCTTCCACATCCAGATCGAGCAAAATCGTCAGATCGGGCGTCAGGCCGCCAGTGGCGAATCGGATGATTTGACGGAGTTCGTCGAGCGGAATGATCTGATGTCCGTACCCCTGATAGGCCAAAGTCGAGTCAAAGTAACGGTCACACAGCACGATCTCACCCGCCGCCAGCCTGGGACGGATGACTTGTTCCACGATCTGGGCGCGCGCAGCCTGATAGAGCAGCGCTTCAGTGCGCGGATGCATCTCCGTGTTCTTCAGATCGTGAATCACGTGTCGAATCTGCTCGCCGATCGATGTGCCGCCCGGCTCACGCGTGGAGTAGACGGTCTGTCCCTGCGCAGCGAACCATTCTGCCAGGGGTTTGATGTGGCTGGTTTTCCCGGAGCCTTCAGGACCTTCAAGAGTGATGAACATAATTTGATCGATGGGTGGTCTGGTAGGGGAGCAATGGTGATAAAAAAATAAATTGGGAAATGGCTGATCGTCACCAATCAACCATTTCCCAATTTAGCAATACATTAATCTCGAAAGATTCTGACATACCGCCGCGGCTCTTTGCCGTAAGAATGACTGACCAACTCAGCCTCGCGCGCCATCTCGTGCTGGATGCGCCGCACAACCGGGCTGGCGGGCGGCATATCCACATAACGCTCGCCATTCATCACGGCAGCAATGGCAGCCTGGGTCTCGCTGCGCACGTCATCATCCACGCTGGGCGGCAGGCCTGATTCTCCGTTGGAAATATTGAACAAATCCGTCAGAAACTGCTCGATCTGGTTGATGGTGTTGGCCCGTAAAACATAAATCGGCATGCCGCGCCGTTCAGCTTCCACAATCGTCGCCTGATGATCGCGGTAGTAGGAGCGCAGCGTAATCAGCGCATCGGCCTCGTCAATCGTGCGCACCACCACCGCCGGGACGCCAATCCGCTTGGCGCTCTGCATCAGCCGGTTACGCGCCACGCCGTACGGATAAACCTTGACAACCTGCAGAGGGGCGCGGGAAACAGGCGCAGGGGAGCTATCCGCTTCATTTGATGGTGAGACCGGCGCCGGGGGGCGAATTTCCGGCCCGCCGTTGGAATTGGTGCCACGCATCGGCATGCGACCATGCTCGGGACGTTGTCCCACGCTGGGAGTGGGTGCGGGCGCTTTTTCCACCCGTATCTTGCCGTTTTCTTCCCGAATCCGAATCTCAGCTGGGAGCGGGTACCCGCGCAAAAAGGTATCAACCGCTTCGGTTATATCGGCATGGATGGCGAATTCGTCGCGCGAATTGATTTCAACCAACACGTCAAAAGTGGGCGGCGCGCGGCGCTCAAGGACGGTTTTCTGCGTGCCGCGGCGGCGCGCTTCCTCATCTGACAGGGTGACCGCTTCAATGCCGCCGACGAGGTCGCTGAGGGTAGGATTCATCAGCAGGTTTTCAAGCGTTTTGCCGTGCGCCGTGCCGATCAACTGCACGCCACGCTCGGCGATGGTGCGGGCAGCCAGGGCTTCAAGCTCGCGGCCAATTTCGTCAATGACAATAACTTCGGGATTGTGGTTTTCGACCGCTTCGATCATGACTTCGTGCTGCTGCGTGGGCACTTTGACCTGCATGCGGCGCGCCTTGCCAACCGCCGGATGCGGCACGTCGCCGTCGCCGCCGATTTCGTTGGAAGTGTCGACGATAATCACGCGGCGGGATTCGGCCAAAATACGGGCCGCCTCGCGCAGTAGAGTCGTTTTCCCAACGCCCGGCCGTCCCAGGATCAGGATCGATTTTCCGCTTTCGATGATGTCTTGAATGATTTCGATCGTGCCGTAGACGGCGCGACCCACGCGTAGCGTCAGACCTACCACATGCCCGCGCCGGTTGCGAATGGCGGAGATGCGGTGCAGGGTGCGCTCAATTCCGGCGCGATTATCAGCGTCGAAATCACCGATATGCTCAATGACGTGGTCAATCTCCTCGCGGGTGATTTCCTTGTCGCGCAGCACGGTTTCTCCATCGACATAGCGCGCCGTTGGAATACGACCCAGGTCGAGGATGATTTCGAGCAGTTTATCGTAATTATTGGCTTTGTGAACAGCTTTGGTGATGGATTCTGGCAATGCGCCCAGCAGGGCTTCCAGATCATCGGTGATACGGCGTTGTTGAGTCATAGGCTTTTGGGTTTGGGGTGGGTGATGGATTCAACCATCCATATCTTGCTTGGGTGAATGCGCCTGAAAAGTTTGCGCGCCACGGGCCGGGAGGTGTGAGCCGGTAAAATCATCGGCTCATTCGTTTTTATTCATCTCGACATGGCTGACTCGGGAAGGCTGCACGCTCACTCCGGCTGGCTGCGTGGCCCGCAGCGATTGTTCATCCTTGACCATGCGCGCCAGGTGTTTGACCATCACGGCCTGCCGTGAACTGGCTTTGCCGCCAAGATCCTCAAGCGCCGGTTCAAGCCAGGCCTGGTAGGAACGCACGCACAAATAGACTGGCCGTCCGCGCCGGTTGGGTAGATGAGTGAGCAGGTTGGTAAGTTTCATCGCAACGTCAGTGGCTTCGGGATGGATGAGCGGCATCAGCACAATTCCGTAGACGCCATACGAAACATTCACGTAACACTTCGAGCCGTCCGCACAAACCAGCCCAACTGCCCGACGGGGCGTAGGCTCAACGGGCTGGAGCAGGGGCGGCACAATCTGGTGATAGAGCGACTGCACGGCTGGCAGATTCACTGATTTCGCCTGATTCCAGCCGCCCGGGGTTTCAGAGAGCGCAATATGACTTACATCCCAGATACGCTGCCATGCATAAACGGAAAATCCCGCTTTTCGCAGCGCCGGAAAGGCTTCACTGTCCTCGTTCACTTCAGCCAATACGTGGAAGGCGCCCCACTTCCCGGCTTCAGCGCTGAGATGCTCAATCAGCACGGGCACGTCGGGATGAGTCAAGGCTGTCGCCGGAGCCAGATAAACCAGTTTGGCGAAAGAATCTCCATTGGTCTGGATCACGCCACCCAACAGAGTCGTCCCGTTATCCTGCATGATCGCCGAGTAAAGATGGCGCGCCGGGTTGAAATACGACATAAACCCGGCCGCCCCCAACGGATTGCCGCGCGTCAACAGACGGGTGGAGTCCAGGCTGGCGGCTTCGCCACGAAAATGGTAAACGGTTGGCAGGTCGAGCAGATCAAGGGGACGAGGGTTCATAATTGCGAAGGAAAAAGGGAGCTGTTCAACTCCCATTTCCCTTGGTCCTTCTTACTTCGCTAACGAGACAAAATACTCATGAAAGCGGCTGTCTTCGGTCAATTCGGGGTGAAAAGACGTAGCTAGCAGCTTGCCTTCCTGCGCGGCGACGATCCGGCCATCTGGCAGCGCCGAGAGAATTTTTGCCGAGCCGCTGACGGTCGCAATAATCGGCGCACGGATGAAAACAGCGTGGTACGGCTGCTCGGTTTGAGTCGCCTTGTTGAGTTCGGCGATGTCCAAATCCGCTTCAAAGGAGTCGACCTGCGCGCCAAAAGCATTCCGTTCCACAGTAATGTCCATGATGCCGAGTAACGGTTGGTCGCGTTTGGCATCTTTCGAAAGAAAAATAGCGCCCGCACATGTGCCCCAAATGGCTTTGGATTTCCCAAATTCACGCAGCGGATCCATCAATCCAAAAGCAACAGCCAGCTTGCCAATCGTTGTGGATTCGCCACCGGGCACGATCAAGCCGTCCAGGCCTTCCAAATGCGCGGGCAAACGCACCTCGACAGATTCCACACCCAAACGACGCAGCATGACGATATGTTCGGAAAAATCACCCTGTAAAGCAAGTACACCGATTTTCATAATTCAAACCATCAACGTTGGACGATAGACCACGCACCGTTCGCACGTGTCCTTGGTCTATCGTCCGCAGTCGGTTTTACCAGCCCCGTCCGGCAATTTTTTCGCCTTCGGGCATCTGAGAGATATTGCGGCCCACCATCGGCTCACCGAGATTCTTGCTCACTTCAGCCAGAATCCCGGCATCCTTGAAGTGCGTGGTGGCTTTGACAATCGCCGCCGCGCGTTTGGCCGGGTCGCCGCTCTTGAAAATGCCGGAGCCGACGAAGACACCATCCACACCCAGCTGCATCATCAACGCGGCATCCGCCGGAGTCGCAATACCGCCAGCCGCAAAATTGACCACCGGCAGGCGGCCCAGGTCGCGGGTTTCCTTTACCAATTCATAGGGCGCGCCGATATTCTTGGCGAACGCCATCAGTTCTTCCTCGGGCATATTCTGAATCTGACGAATTTCGCCCAAAACGGTGCGGGCATGGCGGACGGCCTCCACCACATCGCCGGTACCGGCCTCGCCCTTGGTGCGCATCATCGCCGCGCCTTCGCCAATCCGACGCAGCGCTTCGCCCAGGTTGCGGCATCCGCACACAAAGGGCACGGTGAAATTGTGCTTCAGGATGTGATGTTCCTCATCCGCCGGAGTCAGCACTTCAGATTCGTCAATGTAATCAATCTTGAGTGCTTCCAAAATCTGAGCTTCCACGAAGTGACCAATGCGACACTTCGCCATCACCGGGATGGACACCGCTTCTTTAATCTTGATGATTAATTCAGGATCGCTCATGCGCGCCACGCCACCTTGCGCGCGAATATCCGCCGGAACCCGTTCTAACGCCATCACTGCGCACGCGCCCGCATCCTCGGCAATCTTGGCCTGCTCAGGCGTTACCACGTCCATAATCACGCCGCCCTTGAGCATCTGCGCAAGTCCTTTTTTGACGGCAAACGTACCAGTCGTTGCTTCCATTTATCTTTCTCCTTTGAAAAATGATGACAGGCGGATTCTACCACGCCCGCAGGGGTTACCATATTAGAGCATCGTTAAACACCCCGGCAGTCTCCACCCGCAGCCTGTCTTCCGTTATGGATGGGTTACCGCCACTCCACGGAAAGAATCCGCTCTCGGCCTCTTGACTCTTTACAAAAGCGATGTACAATTATTACAAAGATACAATGATACACTTATCAACGAGGCCTGCCTATGAAAATTACCCTGGACTTGAGATCAGACATTCCAATTTACATCCAAATTGTCGAACAAGTGCGCCAAAAAATTGTCAGCGGAGATCTCAAACCCGGCGACCAACTTCCCACGGTCCGCTCGCTCGCCTCCGATTTGCGCATCAACTTCAACACCGTTTCGCGCGCCTACCGCCTGCTCGACGAAGCCGGAATCATCTCCACCCAACAGGGACGCGGCACCTACATCCTTGAAATGCCCCCGCCGGAAATAGCCGAACGCCTGCGGCTGGAATCGCTCGGTGCGCTTGCCCGCCGCTATTTGGTCGAAGCCAGGCGATTGGGATTCTCGCTTGAACAGGCTGTCGACCATATCAGCCTGCAGGCACACGCCCCTCTTACTAATTTATCCAACCTTGAATAGCAAAGGAAAAAACATGTCACCCCAACTTTCAGAAACTAAAGCCTTATTCCAGACAGCCAAACTTGATCAACGCATTCCGCCAATTGCCGGAACCGTCTTAGCCGTTTTCATGCTCGTCGCCATTCTCGGCGCCATCCAAATGGACGGCAAAGTAGCAGAAGGCTGGATTGCCGCATACGTCCTCAGCCTGACATTGATTGGCACGATCATCATGTTCTCGCTCAAAGTCGCCAACCAATGGGAAAAAGCCATCGTCTTGCGCCTTGGAAAATTCACAGGTTTGCGCGGCCCTGGCATTTTCTGGGTGGTTCCCTTGATGGATGTGGTGCCCACCTGGATCGACCACCGTGTCATGGTCACACCCTTCGCCGCCGAAAAGACGCTGACAAAAGATACCGTCCCGGTGGATGTGGATGCCGTGCTCTTTTGGGTTGTCTGGGATGCGGAGAAGGCCGCGCTCGAAGTGGCGGACTATCGCTCCGCGATTGCCTGGGCAGCCCAGACCGCCCTGCGCGATATCATTGGTCGCATGATGCTGGCAGATATCCTCGTGGGCCGCAGCGCCATCGACGAGGAACTTCAGCGCATCATCGACGAACGCACCACCCCGTGGGGCGTCACCGTTCAATCGGTGGAAATCCGCGATATTGTCATTCCGCAAGATTTGGAAGATGCCATGTCGCGCCAGGCGCAGGCCGAACGCGAACGACAGGCCCGCGTCATTTTAGGCGAATCCGAAAAACAGATTGCCGCCTCGTTTGCCGAAGCATCTAAATCCTACGTCAACAATCCGACCGCCCTGCACTTGCGCGCCATGAACATGCTCTTTGAAGGTCTCAAGGAAAAGGGCGCCCTGGTCATCGTCCCCAGCAGCGCCGTCGAAACCATGAACCTCGGCGGCATGAGCGGCATGGTCTCGCTGGCTCAAAACAATCTGCCCCGGGAAAATAAATAATCCACCGCAGCCATTTCCGATAAAAAAGTTTCACGTGAAACACAAGGAGAAAAAATGTCCACTCGAACCACGCTCGTCATCGTCACCATCCTGATTATTGTATCCACGCTGGCGGGAATATTTCTCTGGAACCAACTCCCCGACCCGATGGCCTCGCACTGGGGCGTTGACGACCAGGTCAACGGAACGATGTCAAAATTCTGGGGCGTGTTCCTGATGCCGGTCATCACCATCGTCATGCTACTGATGTTCCTGGTCATCCCGTCGATCGATCCGCTCAAAGCCAACATCGCCCAGTTCCGGGAGTATTTCAACACCTTCATCGCGCTGATCGTCGGCTTCATGGTGTATATCTATGGGCTGACTCTGGTCTGGAATCTGGGCAATACCAGCTTTCGGATGAGCGCCGCCATGCTGCCAGCTTTGGGACTGCTTTTCGTCTTTGCTGGCACGATGATCGGGAAAGCCAAACGCAATTACTTTATCGGCATCCGCACCCCGTGGACTCTTTCCAGCGATAAAGTTTGGGATGAGACTCACCGCGTCGGCGGGAAGTTGTTTATCGCCTCGGGATTACTGGCCCTGCTTGGCGCTCTTTTCCCCAACTTTGCCATCTGGTTCATCATGGTGCCTCTGCTCGGAACCTCGCTTTTCACTGTGGTTTACTCATACTACCTGTTCCAGCGCGAAGCAAAAGCCTAATTTGTTTCACGTGAAACCTGAGAAAATGTCTTTGGAAAACGCCCAAAACAGGCCACTGTAGTGGCCCAGGTTAAAAATAGCTCGCGTTTTTCCAGCACTTTTTGGAGAAAAGATATGGCAGACGAAATCCATTTATGGGAATATCGGGTGCAGACTGTCGGTTCGTTTTGGTCTGGAGTGAAAGCCAACGCCCTGGAGCAGTTGCTCAATGAATGGGGCGCGGCTGGCTGGGAAGTGATCTCGACCCACATCCTGGAAAATACCAATAAAATTAACGTCATCGCAAAACGCCCACTGACAGATTCAACCCGCGGACGACGGTCCATGCCTTTATCTGACGGGTCCGATTGGAGAAAGAATGATTAATCGTAAATCCTTAGTCTGGTTCATCGTTATCACATTTGGCATCGCCTAGGTTTTATTTGCAATCCCGTCGGCTTTCAAAGACAACCAGACTTACTATCCCGCCTCCATGCAAATCTCATTCGCCCTGGCGATGTGGGGACCTGGCATCGCGGCGATCGTCACAACACTCTTCGTGGAGAAGCGGCCGTTGAAAGCCCTGCGTCTGAATACGCTCGGGCCAAAAAGGTTCTACCTAGTCGCCTGGTTTCTGCCGCCAGCCTTGACTCTGCTGACACTGGCGACGACCCTTTTGCTGGGAACCGGATTTTTCGATCCCACCTTCAGCATGATGCGCGACGCCCTGGCGCAAGCTCCACAGAGTAAGCAGGCACTTCCATCTGTGGAAGTATTGGTCGCCGCCCAGCTCGCTTTTGGACTGCTGCTGGCGCCGTTCATCAACATACTTTTCGCCCTGGGAGAAGAGCTCGGCTGGCGAGGTTTTCTGCTGCCCAAATTATTACCGTTGGGACAATGGAAAGCGATCGTCATTAGCGGCGCGATCTGGGGCATCTGGCACGCACCGACCACGCTGCTGTATGGCTACAATTTTCCACAACACTATTATTTGGGCATGCTGATTATGGTTGTGGGTTGCATCCTGCTCGGCACGATTTTATCGTGGCTGTATCTCAACACACGCAGTCCCTGGGTGACCGCTTTGGCACATGGAGCTTTCAACGCTTCGCCTGGGTTGGCGATCTTTTTCTTGAAACCCGGATTTGATACCGCTCTGGGAGGTTCCGCGCTGGGGTTAGCGGGGTGGATTCCGATGGGACTATTCGTCGGCTGGCTTGTTCTGACAAAACGGCTGCCGGTTCAAGTAAAAGAAGATGTCGTCCCCGGTAATGCTATCTAGAACATAAATTCTATCTACAACATTCAAAACAAACGTTCTAAACCTTGCCTTTTATGCTTCAAAATTGTACAATCAATTAATGGAGTATATAATCTTTCGCGCTGTGTTGGCCGTTTATGGGGTGGCTGCTTTTGCTCTCGCCATCTCTTATCTACGCTATCGACGCTGCACTCCCCTGGAGTATATCTTCTGGGGAGTGCTGGCATTTCTCTTCCCAATCCTGGGGCCGTTCTTTGTCATTGCGGCCCGCCCCGGGCCGAAAAAACGTTTCAGGCGGCCTCCCCAGGCAACGGGTAGTTTTCTCCCTTGAAAGGACAGGAAAAGCCAATGAAACAAGATCGCTTTCTAACCGGAATCCTGATCGGGATTGTCATCCTGGTGGTGGCTGCGCTGGGTGTCTTTTTCACTCGTAAAGACAACCTGACCTATGTAGCGGATGATACGCCCGAAGGAGTAGTACAAAATTACGTGGTGGCTCTGCACAAACGCGACTTTGAGAAAGCCTACCAATATCTGGCCAATCTCAAGGATAAACCAACGCTTGAGCAGTTCCGCCAGTCGTTTTTAAATCATAACGTGGACCCGACGAACGCTGGTCTCGAGATCGGCAAAACTGAGCTCAATGGAAGTACAGCCATCGTGACTCTGGGGATTGTCAACAGTCCCAGTGACCCGTTTTCAACCGGCTATCGCAACGCGGAATATGCCCAACTGATTAATGATAATGGCGCCTGGAAAATCAAGCAATTACCCTATAACTTCTGGTCATACGATTGGTACCAACCTACGCAAGTCCCGGTGAAATAATATGAGAAGCATTCGACGTCTTTACTTTTATCTGGTTACCCTAATCAGCGTGGAAGTGGTGCTGTGGGGGCTGATTAATCTACTGCGCACAATCTTCTCCTCCGGGTTGACCTTCCCCGGCGCGGATACGCTGGCGCAGGCTCTGGCGCTGATTTTCGTGGGAGTGCCCATTTTTGCTGTCCACTGGTTGTGGGCGCAAAGAGTTTCCGCCAGGGATCCCGAGGAACATTCCGCCAGTTTGCGCGCAGTGTTTTTATTCGGCATCCTTTTGATGACTCTCGTCCCGGTGATTCAGAATATTTTGGCGCTGATCAACCGGACGCTGGTGGTCAGTGCTGGCATAGATTCTTACCGCGCTTTCATCGGCGGCGCACAAACCTGGGTGGATAATGTCATCGCGATCGCGCTGAACTTGCTGGCCGCCGCATATTTTTTCAACGTCCAACAAACCGACTGGGCCACGCTGACTGACCATGAAAATTCCGCTGGTGTGCGCCGACTGTATCGCTATATCTGGGTTTTGTATTCCCTGCTGATGGCCGTGTTCGGCGTTCAGCAAGTCTTGAGTTTTCTCTTTCATCTGCCCACCGACATCCTCGGCGACCCTGGGCGCGAAGTGCTGATCAATGGACTGGCGCTGATTTTGGTCGGCGCGCCGGTTTGGGTTTACACTTGGAATCTTTGCCAGAAAGCGAACAGCGAGCCCGAAGAAAGCGGCTCCGCTTTGCGAATGGGCGTTTTGTATTTGCTGGCGCTGGCGGGTGTGATCGTTGTCCTGAGTACCGCAGGCATCGTCATCAACGTGCTGCTGCGCCGCGCGCTGGGCGAAATGATTGAATGGCGCGAACTCATTTCACAAATTGGGACACCCATCTCGGTGGG
The DNA here is from genome assembly GCA_903838415.1 of uncultured Anaerolineae bacterium. Lineage (GTDB taxonomy): Bacteria > Chloroflexota > Anaerolineae > Anaerolineales > Villigracilaceae > UBA5195. Next base: position 14,662 of record CAILYI010000137.1, read on the forward strand.
CGTGCCGCTGGCAACGATGTGGGCGTATTACGGAACCTGGCTCTGGCGGGAAATCGCGTCCATCAATGATGCGACCCGTCGCGCAGCGTTAAAACGCTTTTACTACTACATTCTCTCGCTGATCGGCCTGGTCGCCACTTTTACCGGCATCGCCATGCTGGTCAGTTTCATCATCGAAATCCTGATCGGCAATACCCTGTGGGGCGACGTTCTGCGCTCCCGTTTGAGCGGAGCAATCGCCACCTTGCTGGCAGCGCTGCCCTTATGGATTGCCACCTGGAGACCGATGCAAGCTGAATCGCTGGCGGCCGGTGATCTGGGCGACCATGCGCGCCGCTCTCTCGTGCGTCGCGCCTATTTATATCTCATCATCTTTGGCACCGTGATCGGCGGGATGGCTTCGGCCATATTCCTGGTTTACACCATCTTATTTGGGTTTCTTGATCATCGCTCCGAAAGCTTTACGCTGGATGTATCGAACGGACTCCAACTGCTGATACTGTTCGCAGCCTTCCTCATCTACCATTGGAGCGCCCTCCGTCAGGATGGCAGCCACGCCGCGGATGCGCTGGCGGCGCGTCAGGAGCGTTTCGCCGTTTTAGTGGTTGAATCTGAAGGGACGGGGTTCGCCACCCCGCTGGCCAATGCCATTAAACGGACGTCCCCCTCTATTCCGGTGGCCATACAAACGATCGAACAGGGCCTACCCGAAGAGGCGGGTGTCATCCAGGCGATCGTCCTGCCTGCCAAACTTGCGCTTAATCCGCCAGAAGCGCTGCGCTTATGGCTGCAACGCTACGAAGGTCACAAAGTCATCGTTCCGGGCGAGGTCACGGGCTGGTACTGGCCCGGCGTAGCGCAAAAAAACGGCGCGGGGGCGGCAGCTCAAATCGTACGGCAACTGGCGGAAGGTCAGGAAGTACGAATGGCAGGAGGAAATTCCACCTGGCAGCTTGTCGCCTATGTCTTTGCCGTATTATTTGGCATCCAGTTGCTGTTCCTTTTGCTCTCGCTCGGAATTTCCCTAATCGTCAATTAGCCCTTGCCGGTTTCTGAAGTAAAATAGGATATATTTTCCACTTAGAAGACGCAGGAGCGCACGCCAATGAAAGTAACCGTCCTACAAGAAAACCTGACCCGTGGCCTGAGCACCGTCTCACGCGCCGTTTCGCCCCGCAGCACGCTGCCCGTCCTAGCGAACATCCTGATTGCCACCGACGAAGGCCGCCTGCGTCTCTCAGCCACCAACCTCGAGTTGGGCATTACCTGTTGGATTGGGGCCAAGATCGAGGAAGAAGGCTCCACCACCGTCCCGGCGCGCACTCTGGCGGATTTGGTGAATACGCTGCCCGACCCTCAAGTCAGTTTAATCCTTGATGCGCGCACACAGACACTGAACGTACGCTCCGGCTCATCGACCAATGATATCAAGGGCATCGACGCGCAGGAATTTCCACCCCTGCCCGTGCCGGATTTTGAAAACGCCATCAACCTGAATGTCGCCGATTTCAAAGAGATGATTCAGCAGGTGGCTTTCTCCTCGTCCACAGATGAAGCCCGCCCGGTTTTGATGGGCGTACTGGTCAACGTAGACAAAGATACCGTCACCATGGCCGCCGCGGATGGTTTCCGCCTGTCGGTGCGCAAAGCCACGCTTTCGACGCCAGTGTCGCAGCCAATCAGCGCCATCATCCCGGCGCGCGCGCTGCAGGAACTGGCGCGCATCGCCGCCGACGGCGAGCAAATGATCCAAATGGTGCTGCCCAAAGGCCGCGGACAGGTCGTTTTCCATGTCAAGGATGTGGAACTGGTTTCACAGCTCATCGACGGAACTTTCCCGGATTACCAGCAAATCATCCCGCGCTCGCACAAGTCACGCACGCTGCTGCCAACGGCCTCGCTGCTCAAAGCCTGCAAACAGGCCGAGATTTTCGCCCGCGAAGGGTCAAACGTGGTGCGCCTGAACATCAAAAGCAACGGCGAACTCCAACCGGGCGAAGTGGAAATCTCCGCCCACAGCGAAGAGACCGGTTCCAACGAGACCATCGTCGAGGCCACGGTAGACGGTATTCCGCTGTTGATTGCTTTCAACGTAAAATTCCTGCGTGAAGTGCTGGAAGTGATCAAAACACCGAATGTGGCTATTGAAACTTCGGCAGCGAACGCGCCGGGCGTGGTCAAACCGGTTGGCGACGAAAACTTCCTGCATGTCATCATGCCGATGCACCTGGGATAGAACGGTACGCCTTTTGTAACCATTTCCTTCAGAGGCGCCGGGTTTTGATAATCCGGCGCTTTTTGATTTAGAATTGGAAAACCCGCACAAATTATCGGAAAGCAACCATGACCCTTCCCAACCCATCCACCGACCGTGTCCTCAACATCTACCTGGCGCTGACTCAGTACCCAATCCTGGCAACGCGCATCCGCGAAAAAATGCGCGCCGCGATGTTTATGCGCGGCATCATCATGCCGGATGCGTTTGAAAACGAGGTGCGCAGAAAAGCCGTCGAATCGCAGATGAGGGAAGGATTGCACGATCCGTTCGGAGAGGAATCCTTCGAAGTGTGGGAATTGCGCCGCCAGCGCATCCGCGAGGCGCTGACCGATTTCTACTTCGCCTACAACTTACCGTATGACGAGTTTGAAGCGCTGGTACGGCAAACGGTCGGTGAACACGGCGAAGTTCCCAACATGGTGACGTTCAACCCGGAACTGGCGCCACAGGAAATGCTTTTTGAGCAGGCTGAAATGATCGAGCGCATGCCGGTCGAAAAGCGCAACCACCTTGAAGCGCGCCTGCAAGAAATCAAAGTTGTCCTCATCCGCACCATGATCAGCGACCAGTTGGCCTATCTCAAAATTGCCCGCCGCTGGTTCACCGTGGAGGACTTGAAGGAAATCCGCCGCAGCAAGATCGGATACGGCAAAATTGGCGGAAAAGCGGCCGGAATGATGCTGGCATACCGCATTCTCAGTGAAGTGGCTTCGCCCAATGTAAAAGCGACCATCCGCCTGCCGAAATCCTATTTCCTTGCATCGGACGTTTTCTATACGTTTCTTTCGGCCAATGGACTGATTCATTGGGCGGATCAAAAATACAAACCCGAAGCCCAAATCCGCGCCGAATATTCCACTATTCAGGAAGAGTTTGTGCAGGGAAAATTTCCCCGCGACATTCTCGAACGGTTGCGCATCGTGGTGGATGAGTTCAAAGGACAACCGTTTATTGTCCGCTCTTCGAGCCTGCTCGAAGATAATTTCGGGACCTCTTTTGCGGGGAAATATGACAGTTTCTTTTGCCCGAACCAGGGTTCCCCTGAGAAAAACCTGGCCGACATCACCAATGCCATCGCGCGCATTTATGCCAGCGCGCTGAATCCGAATGCCCTGCTCTATCGCAATCACAAGGGCCTGACCGATTACGACGAACGCGTCGCCGTGCTGATCCAACCCGTGGAAGGCGAGCAATACGGACACTACTTCCTGCCGCACGGCGCGGGCGTGGCTTTCAGCCGCAACCTGTACCGCTGGTCGCCACAGATAAAACGCGAGGACGGTTTCCTGCGCCTGGTTTGGGGGCTGGGCACCCGCGCCGTCGATACGCTGGGCAACGACCATCCGCGTCTGGTGGCGCTCAGTCACCCGCTGCTGCACCCGGCCGCCTCCACAAAATTGATCAGGCGCTACTCACAGCAATTTGTCGACTTGATCGACCTCGACACAAACCAACTCACCACGCTGCCCGTGGAAAAAGTGCTCAATCCGCACTATCCTGCCCTGCGCTATATCGCCCAGGTGGATGAAGGCGATTACCTGACCGCCATCCGCACCAGCACCGCGGACGTGAGCCAGATGGTGATCACCTTTGACGAACTGCTGCGACGCACGCCCTTCGCCAAAACCATGCGCGAAATGCTGGTTCGGCTGGAAGAGTATTACGGTTCCCCGGTGGATACCGAATTCACCGTGGAAATCACCGATCCGCTCACCGTTCATCCAGGCGTCATGATTACCCTGCTGCAATGCCGGCCGCAAAGCCACATCGAAAGCGAAGAAAGCGCCAGCCTTCCCTCTGATCTGGATGAGGAAAAAATCATTTTCGCCACGCGGCGCATGGTTCCCCACGGCGAAGTAAAAGATATCCGCTACGTTTTATTCGTCACGCACGAAGGCTACTTCAGCCTGCCTACCCAGGCAGACCGCACCAGGCTCGAACGCACCATCGGCCAACTCAACACCGCGCTCAAGGAACAGGTCTTTATTTGTCTCGGGCCCGGACGCTGGGGCACCTCCACACCAGATTTGGGCGTGCACGTGGCGTATGGGGATATTTACAACACCCGGGCCCTGGTCGAACTCTCAGGACAGGAAGTAGGCACATCCCCCGAGCCTTCCTTCGGGACCCATTTCTTTCAGGATATGATGGAAGCTCAAATCTACCCCCTGGCGATTAACTTGGACGATAAGGATGTTATCTTCAACCGGGATTTTTTCTACGCCACCCCCAACCATCTCAAGGAATGGTGCTCAACCACTGACGAAAAACTGCTGAACACCCTGCGCCTGGTGGATGTGCAGGATTTCGCCCCCGGTCAGCGCCTGCACCTGATCATGGATGATGACGAGGGCCGCGCGGTGTGTTTCCTCGAAGCGGGAGATTTGGAAGAGCCGGATGAACCGGGCAGTTTATCAAAAAAATCATTCGGCATTTGAAATGCCGAATGATTTTTTTATTTCTGGATTTTGTAAACGGTAAAGCGTTTGTTGTTAAAAACTTCTTCCAGCGTCACGCGGGGATTACAGGAGGTAATTTGCTCGGGCGGGATTTGCCCGTTCCCGGCCATTTTCTCGTGGATGGCGACGTAATCACCTTTGACGAGATCATCGCAGCGTTCGGTCATGAAAGCGTCCCGGTCGGTGAACAGACGCAAGGCGCGCGGACGCATGAAAATGATGACACTCTCGGCGGGCGTCTCTTCACGGATGAAGGAAAAAAACTGGTTGCTGTACACGTCAAACGGGCCGTTGATATTGCGCCCGCCAGATGCGTTGGTATAGGCGGAGTAGGCGCTGATGCCCAGTGAAACCAGCAGCAGCAGCCCCCAAAAACCACTGACGATGCTTTTAGCAGTTTTCTGTCCATTGACCGGCAGCCGCGCGACGCCCAGTTTCATCCCGTCAAACGCGGCAATAAACAGGATGGGCAGAATCGGGTAAATAAAGCGCAAGCCCTGCCTTTCGGGCCAGACGATGAACAGCGCCACCGTCAGCAGGCTGTAGGCGTGCAAAGCGGCATCACGCCGCAGATGAGTCAACAGGCTGACCAGCACGAAAACCGCCAGCAGCGGATACAAAACCAGCCCGCCGGGGATATTGGCAAAAGTCCAGGATGGGAGCCACAGGTAATAGAGGGCGTTATCCAGCAGGCGCTGCGGCGTGAGCATGGAAAAGTGACTGAAGTACGAATCCTGCCCGCCGGGGAAGAGCGCAACCTGGACGGCGATCAAAAACCCAAACATCAGAGCAGGGACGGCGGCTTGTTTCAAGGCCAGCTGCCAGCGCGGCCAAAAAGCGATCAGCAGCGTCAACGCCAGGGGTGCGAGCAGGACAACCCCGGTGGTGCGGACAAAACAAGCCATGAACAGGCTGGCACCGAGCAATATCCCGGCCAGCGCTTTTTGACGGGGAAAACGATCGGCCAGGAAAAGGCTGATCGTAGAGAAGGCCAGAAACGGGATGTCTGAAATGATCAAGTCATTCGCGGCGAGCAAGGCCGGGAGTACGGCGAGAACGCCCGTCAACAGGAGCGACTCATCTTCTTCCAACCGTGTGTGCGCCAGAAAATAAAATGCCACCAGAAAAACAGCGTAAAAGGCAATCCCCACCAGTTTCAGCGCCAGGGCATTCAACCCGAAAATGGCGTAGACCAGCGCCAGCAGCAGCGGAAAGCCCCAGGGATAGGCGACCGGCCCCGGCGGGTAGGATGAGTTCTGCACGGTGAAGGCGTTGCGCCGGATGAAATCCCCCATGCTCCACGACAGGATGCTTTTGGCCTGCATCAGGTAGGATGCGAAATCGTCCAACCAGACATGGCCGCGGGTCAGCATGAAAAAACTGAGCGCGCTGGAGATCAGCGCGATCAGCCCGAGCAAAAGAAGGGAGCGTTTACGCATGTTTACGATTTCGGTATGGAAAGTGACGAGGTTCCCGCCGGGGGCAACAAGACTTTGATGGTGGTGCCTTTTTCAAGGCCTTCGCTTTCGGCCCAGACGCGCCCACCCTGGGTTTCGATCAGGCCCTTGGCAATCGTCAGGCCAATTCCCAGCCCGCCAAAGCGCCGGGTATTATGCGGCTCGACCTGGTAAAACTCCTGAAAAATTCTGGGCAGCTGTTCGGCGGAAAGGCCGATGCCGCTATCGTTGACCCAGGCGGCGATGTTCCCACTCTTTTGCGCCGCGCCGATGGTAATTCTTCCGCCGCGCGGGGTGAAGCGGATGGCGTTGTTGAGGATGTTGACGAAAGCCGGGGTGAGTTTCTCGGGGTCGGCCGTCACCAACAGGGATTGCGTGGGCAGTTCAAAGGTCACGACGTGGTGCATTTCTTCGGCGATCGGGCGCATCTCTTCGTAGGCCGCCATGAGCACTTGCTGCATGGGCACAACGCGCGGCTTGAAGGTCATGCCTTTGGCCTGCAAAAGGTGCAGACTGGTCATGGCTTCGATGACCGAGCGCATCTGGCTGGCCGCGCTGAGTACGCGTTCCACATTCTCGGAACCGGCCCCATTGACTTCTTCCTGCAAAAAGGAGGCGTAACCAATGATGATGCCAAGCGGCGTGCGCAGTTCGTGCGAGGCCAGCGCCAGGAAGTTGCTTTTCAAGCGGTCGGTGGCGCTGATATCGTCATAGGCCTTCTGCAGGGCTTGGATCAGGCGCGCATTGTAAAGGGCGACCGCCGCCTGCGCCGCCAGCACCGACAAAAGACGCTCGTCCGCTTCGTCGAAGGGCTCACCGCGTTTGTTAAGCGCTTCGAGCACGCCCACGCCCTTATCACGAATGCGCATGGGCACGCCCAGCAGGGAGCGCGTCTCGAAATTGACCTGTTGACTGACGCCGTTAAAGTGGCGCGGATCCTGGCTAACGTCATTCAGGATGATCGACTTGTCTTCGAGAAAGATGCTGCCCGCCAGTGAGCCGTCAATTGGCACCGGGATGAGGGCCATCTTTTTGAAATCGGACCCGGTGGAGGCCGCAAAGAACAGGCGGCTGCGCTTTTCGTCATACAGCAAAATGGAGGCCGCTTCGCAGTCCAACACTTCGGCGGCGGCCTTGATGATGACCTGCAGCAGGTCATCCAGGTTAAGGGTGGAGTTCAGCGTCAGGCTGACTTCCATGAGTTGGGCCAGTTGTTTGGCTTCCAGGCTGGGGGCGCGGCGATTAATCATGTCAATAGTGTAGCGTGAAATCGGACTCAGGACAATAGTATTAATGGGCCAATCCCCCGGCCCTTATTCAAACAGATACTCATAAAACCCGATCACAATATAGCGCGGGCTTTCCAGCAGCGCGCTTTCCGAGAAAGCCGCCTCCCGGCCGGTTTGCGGCTGCGGGCCGCATTCGGCGGATTGAAAATCCAGCGGCAGACCTTCCCCCTGGCAGATCTGCGCCGGTTGCGCGGGCAAGCCGCTCAGCAGGCCCACCGTCAGTCGATTGGTCTCCGTCACGGTCGGCTCACAGCCAAACTGCCAGCCGGGGCCGCCATCCGGCAAGCGGCACCAACTCTGGTTGACGGCGCTGATGAAATCATAGGTAAACGCATCCACGATGGCGCCGGAGGCCTGATACAGCCGCACGCTGTCGCCGCCATCCCCCAACAGCAGGCCGGTCTGTGACCCAAAGAAGGCCAGCCGCGCGCCAGGCGCAAGCGTGACTACCGGGATGGTAAAAGGCGAAGAATCGCCGTCCTGGTCGTCCAACTTCCAGCCAGCCAGCGCAAGCGGTTGATCGCTCAAATTGACCAACTCGATGAATTCATCGCCCGAATCGATTTTCCCATCTCCATTTTGATCTGAATGCGGCCTGGGCAAAAACTCGTTGATGACCACACTGGCAGGCGCCACCAAAACCGGCGTGCGGGTGGCCGTTTTGGCAGGCGTGGCGCTGCGGACAGATGTGGCAGTGCGAACGGCCGTGGCGGTATGCGCGGGCGTCTGGCTGCGGGTGGGCGTGGCGGTGCGCGTGGTGGTGGCAGTCGGGACGGCGGTGGGCGTGACGGAATAGGCCCAGTTGAGCATTTTGGGCGTGCCGCAGACTTTATTCCCGGCAATGTCCTCGCCATTGGCGATCTGCCCGGTATTGGTGATCCAAGCCGTGTCGCCATCGACAAACTCAGCCCCGCGCCGCTCCATGCTGCAAGCTGTGACAGAATTCCCTGCAGGCCACGCGCCGCCATTGCTATTGGCGCTATCCGCCAGCGAGCCGCCGGGCGCCAGCAGTTGCAAGGATTCGGTTTCATTGGACAGCACGCCGCTGTAGATTTGATCGGCGGGAATGTCGGAAATCACCTCGTCATCCGTCCGTTCCAGCAGGAAGTAGCCCCCCGCCGCAATACTGCCCGTCAAACTGATCGACGGCGCACCATCTACCGACTGCAACTTCCACCCGGCAAGATTGACCGCCGTCAAACCGGGGTTATACAACTCAATCCACTCATCGTTCAAATCCGCCGTGGTCCCCATCCAGGCCACTTCGTTGATAACCAATCCCCGCACGGGATAAGGCGTGGGGCTGACCGTGGCTGTCAATGTGGGGGAGACTGTCAGCGTGACGGTGGCGGTTTTGGTGGCGGTCGCGGTCAGCGCCGGGAGGCTGCTGGCAGTCACCGTCAGCGTTGCGGTGGCGGTTGACGTGGGCGTGCCGGTTTTGGTGGAAGTTGCGGTTGATGTGGCCGTGACTGTCGGTGTGGGGGGGCCAGTCAAAGTGACGGTGGCGGTGGGTGAGAGCGTGACCGTGGGAAGTGGCGGGATGGTATTGGTGGGCGTGGCCGTCAAAGTAGGAATCAGGGTGGCGCTGGCCAGCGGAGCGACGGTACTGGTGAGTGTCGCCGTCAAAGTGGGCGTCGGGGTGGGTGTGCTGGTTCCGGCGCATGGATTTGAAACGATGGTACTGCTGGTGAGCGGCGCGGATGGGTCGATCAATTCAAAATCAGCCACGTTGTTGTCGCTATCTTCGCAGGCCCCCAAAAGCCCGCCCGGCTTGCGGCGGTAACTGCGATCAATGTCCTTGGAGGCTCCGAGCGAGGTCAGCTTGGTCCCTTCGCCATAGAAAGAACTGACGCCAAAACCTACCTGATCGACCACCACGCCATCCGCTGAAAGCAAAGCCAGCCCACCAGAATCCGTCAAACCAACAGCGTAGGTTTTATCCCCTGGCACAGCATCGTTGTAACCGGCGCTGTTGGTCAGTAAATAATATTGCCCGGAGAGCAGGATTGTCGAAGCGGGAAAAGTAAAATGTAAGTAGGCAAATCCCGAATCATTTGAGCGCTTGATGGTCCAGTTGGAGATGTCGATCGCCCCGCCGGTTGGATTAAACAATTCGATGAACTCATCATTACCCCCATTCGAGCCACGCGCGCGAAATTGACTGATGACAAGGTGATTGGTCGTCGCCGCGAAAGGCCGATTTACCGGCAGCGCCTCCACAGGATAAATCGACCCTGCCAGCAAACACCAAAAAGCCAGCAGCAGCAAGCCCGCACCGAAAGCTCTCACACCGGCCGGGCAGCCCGAACGCAAAAACCCGCAGAAAGACAAACTGAACCCTTCCTGAAATGCCAATCTACTCCACCAGGGACAGTACCCCTGGCGGGCTATCCGCCCTGAAAATTACCAGCGTTTAACGAGGCTCAACCACCAACTTGACCGCCGTGCGAACGTTGCCCTCTATATCCACTTCCGCAAATTCCGGCACGCAGACGACGTGAATGTCATCTCCCTTGAGATACCCGGTGGCCAGCACCAGCGCCTTGACTGCCTGATTGACCGCTCCTGCGCCAATCGCCTGCACCTCAGCGCGCTTGTGTTGACGAACCACACCCGCTATTGCCCCAGCCACGGCTGAAGTGCGGGAGTTAGCAGAGACCTTGATCACATCCATGATGTTTCTCCCTTTTGAAGAATAGAACGAGGGGCTTGCTATGTTTAACAAGATTGTACAAGAAAACAATAGTCAATTCAAGCAGTATTATTTCCTTACTCATTAAATAGATATGAATATAGTAATCGTAGTAGTACCTGTGGATAAGTGGATAAGTGCGCCCGTCCCCCCGCTAATGGCTGATTCGGCCAATCCCTCCCCCACATTTGGTGGATTCCCGTTTGGATGAACCGCCGCAGCTGTGTGGATAACTTCGCCCTGGCGCGCGGCATTTATCCACAGATTTCCCGAAAAACTATAATTAGGGCCAGCTAACCAAACACCCCCATATATGGGGGTGCCAGGTGGAACGATAATTCGAACAATTGAGCAGGTTGTCCACAGGCCGGGGTAGTTATCCACAGTTATTGGGCAGTTATCCACAGATTTGTGGGAAAAAACCACGCCCGGCCCAATTGTCATGCCCCCCTATATGGGGGGTACTGAGCGCGTTTTACAGCCCGTTTTCGGCGGTCAACTGCTCCAGCCGCTCTTCCAGCCCATCCAGGAAGGAATCCAGCGCCTGCAGGCGCTCGGGCAGGGCTTTGGGGCTCAAGCCCATTTCCACGCAGGCCGCGCCCCAGCTTTTCACCTGCGAATCGTTCAGGCTGCCGTTCTCGGCGGTCAGCGCCCAGGTGTACAACATCGGCCAGAGCGCCGCCGCTGGCAGGTCGCCATCCAGCAGGGTTTCGATTCCGCTCTTGTAGTAAGACAGCCGCGCGGCGTGCAGGCGCAAATCGCCCGGAGATTGCGCCGCAGCCTGGAAAGCGATTTCCCAGGCCTGCAGCCACTGACGGATATCCGTGGCGGGGACGCTGGTGCTGACGCTGGCGAAGAGCGGCTGGATCAACTCAGGCAGCCCCAGGCTTTGGGCGCGCGCCGGGAATTCCAGCAGCAGGCGGCGCTCGGTGATGGGCGCGCCGTTCAGGCTGACCAGGGCATTGGCGGCGTCATAAGCCGCTTTCAGCAGTTTGAGCGGGCTGGCGCTGGCGGGGTTCAACTGCATCTCGTACCAGGCTTCGCGCGCCGGGACGGAGAAGTAACGCGCGCGCTTCAGCAGGTTGAGCGGATCATCAAATTGGGCGCGCACAATCGACTGGGTGTACTCGAAAAAGCGTCCCTTTTGGTGCAGCAGGTACGGATCCCACATGGCCCAGCCGCGCCAGGGATCGCCGCGCAGTTCACGCGCCTGGGCATACTTGCTGTTGGATTCAAAACTGATATCCAGATGATACTCGTTGGAAAGTTTGACGATTTCCCGGTCGCGCATGGGCTCGCCGTTGTTGATGACCAGCAAATCCACATCGGCGGCCACATCCACCTGGCTGTCGTCGGGACGCAGCGAACCCACCAGGAAAACCGCTATCACGTTTTTATCCGGAACGAAGCGCTTGGCAACGGTATCCTTGGCCAGCTTTAGCAGGGTATCACGGGTGATGCGCATGTCAATCTCCATCCAGCAGCGCGGGCTGATAAGGTGAAATCCCCAGCGCCTCGCGAATGCGGTTTTCTATCAGTTTGAGATGTTCCGGGAAACGCACAAAATCGAGGGCGTTGCTGTCAATGATCAAATAGGGCATCCTGGTGGATACGAAAAAGTCATCATAAGCGGCGGCCAGGTCGGCGATGTAGGAGCGCTCCATGGCTCGTTCATAAGAACGGTCACGCAGGGTAATCCGCGCCATCAACGTGTCCACGCTGGCAGAAAGATAAACCGTCAAATCGGGCAGCGGAATTTTCTCAGCCAGCGCCTCGTGCACGCGGTGATACATGGTCAGCTCGTCGCCGTGCAGGTTGATGCGCGCAAACAGTGAATCCTTGGCGAAGGTGTAATCAGACAGAAGGGTTTTGCCTTTGCCCAAAATCACCGGGATGGTGTTATTTTGCTGATGGTAGCGGCTCAACAAAAAGAAAATTTGGGTCTGGAAGGCGTAACGGGCGCGGTCGCCGTAAAAATCTGATAGAAATGGATTTTCCTCGAACACTTCGAGAATAAGTTCTGAATTCTGAAACGCGGGTTGGAGCAAACGAGCCAGGGTGGTTTTGCCTACTCCAATGACGCCTTCAATGGCGATGTACATGCGGCGACTCTCCGTATAAAGATGGATTAAGGATACCATAAACTAAACCGTCTTGCGCGTTCCGTTGGCGCTTATAATAGCGAGTATGTCTTTTTATGAGTCCCTGGTTTATGCCCGTAATAACCGGTTGTTGGGCCGCCTGGCCTACTTTGGATTAAAACTGCTGGGAGCGGAGATTCCCCTTTCGGTGGCGATCGGCCCCGGATTTTTGCTCCATCATGGCGGGGTGGGAGTCGTCATCCACCCGAAAACCTTCATTGGCGCGCGAGTCGGAATCTACCCCGGTGTGACGTTGGGGCGCGCGGACATCTACCGGTCTGCCACCGAATCGGCTTTCGAAGGGCTGGTCATCGAAGACGACGTGATTCTCGGGGCGGGGGCCAAAATCCTGTGCGAGCGCGGAATCTTGCGCGTGGGGCGTGGCAGCGTGATCGGCGCAAACGCCGTTTTGCTCGAATCGACCGGCGAAAACGAGATGTGGGCGGGCATCCCTGCCCGCAAAGTGGGCTTGCGGAATTGATGATGAAAAAGGCGCGGATTTGTATTGTCCCCAAGGTGCATGGCGTGGGCGGCATGGTTTCTTTTCTCCACAAGTTCTCCACAGGCGCACAGGCGCGCGGCGTGCAGGTCACCAACGATTTAAAGGATGGACCTTACGATGCAATTTTGGTGATCGGCGGCACCCGGCAGATTGTGCCGGTTTACCGGTCAAAACAGCGCGGCGTGCGGGTCGTCCAGCGCCTTGACGGAATCAACTGGATTCACCGAGTCCGCCCGATTTCTTTCAAACATTCCCTGCGCGCCGAATATGGCAACCTGGTTCTGTCCGTGCTGCGCCGCTATGTGGCCGATCACATTATTTATCAGAGCGAGTTTTCGCACTGGTGGTGGGACAAACGCTTTGGTCGGATTGCTCGGCCTTTTTCGGTGGTGCATAATGGCGTCGATTTGAAGGTTTATGCGCCGGACGGCGCGCCGCCAACCGATGTGTATCGCCTGTTGGTGGTGGAAGGCAGCCTGGGCGGCGGTTACGAAAGCGGTTTAGAGAATGCGGTGCGGCTGGCTGAGGCGCTGGCGGCCCGCGGCTGGCCGATGGAAGTGCTGGTGGTGGGCGAGGTGAGTGCGGCGCTCCAGGCAGAGTGGATGACGAAAAGCGTTGTGCCGCTGCGTTGGGCCGGGCTGGTGAAGCGCGAGGCCATTCCGGAACTCGCGCGCTCGGCGCACCTGCTTTTTTCGGCAGATGTGCATCCGGCCTGTCCGAATTCGGTGATTGAGGCGCTGGCTTGCGGTCTGCCGGTGGTCAGCTTTAAGACCGGATCATTGTCCGAATTGGTGACGCCGCAGAGCGGTTTTGTGGGCCCTTACGGCAGCGATTCGTGGAAGTTGGAGCCGCCCGATGTGGCTGGCCTGGCCGCCGGGGCGGAAGCGGTGCTGAAAAATTGGCCGAAATTCAGCGCGGCGGCCCGTCTTCGCGCCGAATCCGCGTTTGGCCTGGAAATGATGGTTGATAAATACCTGGATGTGCTGTTGGGTTGAAGAAAAACTATTTTGTTCGCTGTGAAATGGAGAATTTATGCCGCTTGACCAGGAAATCCATGAATTTTTGCTCAAACACTTGCGCTCCGTGCAGGAAAATGACACGCCGACCTACCACGAAACCACCGGCGCTGACCTGACGCTCTACGAGTGGTGGGTCACGCCGCATCGTCTGGATGGATTGCCCTTCCATGAATTTATGATGGAAGCCAACGCCAAACGCGGCACAGTCTTTGGAGCGGAAGGTGACCCGGCGCCAACGCGCTTTGACCTGTCGAACCTGCATATTCAGCATTATGGCGATACGGCGATTGCCAGTTATACGTTGCTGGTCAGCACAGCTTCCGCGCAAGGCGTGAAAGTGGCATCCCATAACGAGACGCGCGTCATCGTGAAAATCGACGGGCTGTGGAAAGTGGTGCACGTGCATAAATCCCCGGCCTATTTCGCGCCGCATGTAGATCCGAAAGCTTGATTTTAAATTCAGGTCTGCACAAATTCTGCCCATCAACATGAAAATATTTAGGAAAAATTGTTTTGAACTTGAAAAAACTGACGCTCTCCGTTTCCACATTCGTCGCGCGCATTCTGCCCCTGCCGCTCAAGCAGGCTTTGTATCGCTTTCCGCCGCTGGCGCGCTTGATTCGCGGCACGATCAACGCTTCGGTGGACGAAGGTCTTTCCGTCATTGAAGTTGCTGCCGGTACGCTCAAAGGCTACCAGGTACAGCTCAATCTCAAGGCTGAGAAAAGCCGCTGGCTGGGAACGTACGAGCCAGAATTACAGGATGCTTTGCGCGAATTTCTATGCCCCGGACAAACCGCCTATGACGTGGGCGCCAATATCGGCTATATCACGCTGATGATGGCGCATCATACCGGCGCGGACGGGCGCGTCTTTGCCTTTGAAGCCCTGCCTGTCAACGTTGAGCGCATTCGCAAAAATATTGCGCTCAATCAACTCTCCAATGTGACGGTGGTCTCCGTCGCCGTCACCGATCAATCGGCGCCGGTCACTTTCTACATCCACGCTTCGGTGGGGATGGGCAAGGCAGCCGGGTCAGCCGGTCGGCACGACGAACAGTATCAGTCCGAGATTACCGTCCCCGGCCTGGCGCTGGATGAATTTGTCTATCAACAGGGCAATCCCGTTCCGCAGGTCGTCAAAATGGATATTGAGGGCGGCGAAGTGCTGGCTCTGCCGGGCATGAAACGCATTTTGAACGAAGCGCATCCGCTCATGCTGCTCGAACTGCACGGCCCTGAATCCGAAAAAGTGGCATGGGAAACGCTGAGCGCGGCCGGATACAGCCTGCATGAGATGTCCAGCGGATATCCGCGCATTGAGTCGCCGGAAAAGATGGGCTGGAAAGCGTACGTCATCGCGCGGTTTGGAACCGATTAGGCATGCAAAACTGTTTTGACGGTCGGCTCGGCCTGATTCAGCGCGTTTTGCCCTCCTACCGCGCGCCGTTCTTTGACGCGCTGGCCGCATCCTGCGTGGGCGGCATGAGTCTGTTTGCCGGGCAGCCACTTCCACGCGAAAGCATCGCAACCGTCAGCGCGCTGGGGCGCGCGCACTTTTCGCAGGCCCACAACCTGCACTTCCTCAACCCGCAATCCCGGTTGTATTTTTGCTACCAACAGGGCCTGAGCCACTGGCTCGAAACCCAAAATCCCAACGCGCTGATCGTCGAGGCCAATTTCCGATATCTTTCGTCCCCCGCCGCCCTGCGCTGGATGCGGCAGCGCCAGCGCCCGGTCATCGGCTGGGGTTTGGGCGCTCCGCTCGACCGCGGGCCGCTTTCGGCTTTGCGCGCGCGCTTTCTCGGCCAGTTTGACGCCATGATCGCTTACTCGGCGCGCGGGGCCGAGCAATATGCGGCCTGTGGATGTCCTGTGGATAGAATCTTCGTCGCTCCGAATGCGGTTGCCCCGGCCCCGACTCAAGCCCTGCCCCAAAGAGCGGACTTTTTCTCCCCGCAGCCGGTGGTGCTGTTCGTCGGGCGTTTACAGGCCCGAAAACGGATTCCGTCCCTGCTGGTGGCTTGCGCCAAAATCCCCGCGCCGCTCCAGCCCCGACTGGTTATCGTCGGCGATGGGCCGGAACTGGACAATTTGCGGATGCTGGCCCAAAGCCTGTATCCCGCCGCTGAATTTGTCGGCGCCAAACATGGCGCGGAGTTGGCGCCCTACTTCCGCGCCGCGGATATTTTCGTCATGCCTGGCACCGGTGGATTGGCTGTGCAGGAAGCGATGAGTTACGGCCTGCCGGTCATCGTCGCCAAAGGTGACGGGACGCAGGACGATCTGGTCCGCGCGGAAAATGGCTGGCAAATTCCGCCCGATGACGAGGCGGCGCTATTCTCCACGCTGCGCGAGGCGCTTTCAGACGCCGCCCGCCTGCGGGAAATGGGCGCGGCCTCCTATCGGATCGTGGCGCACGAGATTAATTTGGAATCAATGGTGGGGGTGTTTGTCGAGGCGTTGAATTCGGTCAAGCCGTAGCCAGCTTTTTTCTTTGTTCAGGCGGCCAGCCTGGGCCAATCCATCAGGGTCACTTCGGCCAATAGGCGCGGATTGACGTTCTTATCCAGCCGGTCGAGCGTTTGTTCCATGCCCTGGGTCAGGCTGCGCGCCAGGGCTAGATCCACGTCATACGCTAAATTCTCAATTTCTTCGAAACGGTCGATGTTGGTCAGTTCTGCCTGTGCGCCGGATGTTTTCAACAGGACATCGCGCCAGTAGGTCAGCCAGATCAACAGCGTTTGCCGGAAGGATTCTTTGTCCTTGGCCAGCTTTTCGGCGTAGTTCAGGCGCTCGCGGCGTTTTGCGGCCAGCAGTTTGCGCAGTTCGTCCAGCTTTTCGGTGCGAAAGGTCAGCGCTTTCTCATCCGTGGAAAGCTGCAGGGCGTAGCCGGGCCGCCCATCGGAGAGATGCGCCAGCAGGCGCGCTTTTTCAGGCTCCACGCCACGCCCCGACAGGAATTCGGTCACGGCGTTGACCGTCAGCGGGCGCAAGCGCAAAATTTCACAGCGCGAGATGATGGTCGGAAGCAGCTGTTCAGCGTTTTCGGCAGTCAACAGCAGCAGGGCAAAACTGGGGGCTTCTTCGAGAGTCTTGAGCAGGGCGTTTTGAGAGCTGGCGTTGGCGTCTTCAAAGTTGGCGATCAGCACAATTTTATAGGCGGCCATGTAAGGCTTGAGCGAGAGAAACTTGCTGACTTCCCGAATCTGGTCGATCAGGATATCTTTTTTGTCGGGCAGTTTCTTGATCACCAATAAATCCGGGTGCTGGCCTGCCTCGATCTGTTTGCAGGTACGGCAGGTTCGGCAGGGCGCTCCCGGCGCGCCATTGGCGCAGTTCAGCGATTGCGCCAGCCGGATGGCCAGCGTGCGCCGTCCAACACCGGATGGTCCCGTCAGCAGGTAGGCGTGCCGCAGGGTGTTGTGCGCCACGTGCTGTTGCAGCATGTCAACGGCCCAATCGTGTCCGAAAACTTCCCAAGAATTCATCGCGGCTATTCCTGCCCGGCTTTCAATCTCAAATACGAATCGTAGCGTTCTCGGCGCACCTGGCCGCTTTTGACGGCTGCCAGCACGGCGCAGCCCGGTTCGTGGGTGTGGCCGCAATCGCTGAACTGGCAATCTTCCACCAGTGGGGCCAGTTCGGGGAAGTAGGCGTCCATTTCTTCGGGTTCGGTGTCCCACAGCGCCAGCGACTTCCAGCCGGGCGCATCCGCCACCCAGCCGCCGCCTTCGAGTGGGTGCAGTTGACGGAAGTTGGTGGTGTGTTTGCCTTTATCGTTGTATGAACTGATTTCGCCGACCGCGATGCCCAGGCCGGGCTGGATGGTGTTCATCAGGCTGGATTTGCCGACGCCCGAAGGCCCGGCCAGCGCCGATAGTTTGCCTTGCAAAGTCTCTTTGAGTTCGTCGACCCCGATGTTTTCTTTGGCGGATGTGTAAATGACCGGGTAGCCCAGGTCGGGGTAAAAACCAAATTTCTCTTTGGCCGCTGCCAGCCCAACGATATCCACTTTGTTGGCGACGATCACCGCCGGGACGTTTTGTTTTTCGGCAATGACCAGAAAGCGGTCGAGCATGCGTAATCTTGGTTCGGGGTTGGCGCAGGCAAAGACGAAGACGGCCTGGTCGGGGTTGGCCAGCAGGATTTGACGGTATTCGCCCTGCGGACGCGGGTCGAGGCGCACGATTTCGCTTTTGCGCGGCAGAATCTCTTCGATGGAGCCGCTGCCGTCAGTAAGCTGCGTAAAGCTGACCAGATCGCCCACGGCGGCCAGGTCGCCTTCCCGGCGGCCCTGTTTTAACCGTCCACGCAGTTGACAGGTGACGGGTTGGGTTTGTCCCTCCATCAGGACGAAGAAAAAGCCTGATTGGGCGCGAATAATAAGGCCGGTGGAAAGTTCGGGAGTGGACATATCCATTATTGTACTCGTTAAAAGCACTCGTAAATAAGCGACGCTCACCTTATGTGGCGAGCGTCGCTTTGGGTTTACTGCGGCGGGGTGGCTGTGATCGGCGGGGTGGGCGTGCGGGTGATGCCGATGTTGGATTCCCACCAGTAGGGACTGCGCGGTTGACCGTAGAAATAGGTCTCAATCACGCGTTTGAACATGGGGGCGCCATAGGCGGAACCTTCACCGGCGTTTTCGACGATGACCGCAATGGCGATATCGGGCACGCCAGGGATTTGGGCGTCGCTGTATCCGGCGAACCAGGCGTGCGGTGAGCCAGGGATGTTTGATTCGGCGGTGCCGGTCTTGCCGTAGATCGGAATATCCAGGTTCAGGAAGCGGTTGTAGGCGGTGCCGCGTGGGTTGCGGATGACGGACAGCATGGCGGTGCGTAAAGCGTTCAGCGTCTCGGGTTTCATGGGCAGGACGCCGCGCGATTCGGGTTTGAAGGTGGAGCTTTCCACGCCGCTGCCATCGATGATTTTTTCAACAATCTGCGGGCGGTAGAGCGTGCCGCCGTTGCCGATGGCGGCCATGAAGTTGGCAACCTGCAGGGGCGTGACGAGCACGTCGCCCTGACCGATGGCCTGGTTGGTGGCGTCGATCAGGCTGGGCGGGTTTACGATGGTGCCGGTGGCTTCATCCACCTGGCCGATGCCGGTTGCCGAACTCAGCCCGAAGCCGCGCGCCATATCCGCAATGGCCGTGACGCGGCCCTGGTTGTACAGGTCAACGCCGATGTGCCAGAAATACGGGTTGCAGGAGCGCATCAACGCGCCGGTCAGGTCGAGCTGGCCGGAGGGCCTGGTTTTGCCCTCGCCAGTCAGGCGAAATTCTTCTTGAAAGTGATCCCAGGTCCAGTCGTGCAGCACGCGGTCGGGGAGTTCAGTGAAGTCGTAGCCGCACTGGTACTTGGTTTCAGGAGTGTAGGTGCCGCTTTCGAGCGCCGCCGAGAAGGTGATGACCTTGAAGACCGAGCCGAGCGGATATTGTCCCTGCACGGCGCGGTCGAGCAGCGGGGTGTTTGGACTGTTCAGGATGTCGCCGAGGGCATAGCCGCTGTTGGCGTTGTTCGGATCGAAGAGATTCGGGTCGTATTTGGGCGAGGAAGCCATCGCCAGGATGCGCCCGGTATCACGCTCAATGACGACGATCGAGCCGCGGAAGCCGGTAATCGCTTTCTGAGTCTGGACTTGCAGGTTTTCGTCGATGGTCAGGTAAATGGAGGAGGCTGGTTGGGAATCCGATTTGCCCAGGCTGGTGATGACCTTGCCATCCTTGCCGACGACATAGAGCGTGCCGCCGGTCTTGCCGGAAAGGTACTGCTCACCCCATTTTTCGATGCCGGTTTGCCCCACGCGCGCCGCGGGCGAATAGCCGTTGCGAATGTACAGGCCGAGTTGTTCCTTGGGAACCGGTGAAACGTAACCGACGGTTTGCGGCGCAATTCCGCCCTGATAATAGAAACGCGAGTTGTACTGGGTCATCACCAGTCCGCCCAGGCCGGAAAGCAGGCTGTAGCGGTGGTTGACATCCGCCAGCAGGGATTCGCCGATCGGGACGTACCAATCGGTGCCGCGCTGCTCGTCATACAGGGCAGTCACCGCGCCGGGGTACAGGCCGGTCAGTAGGCTCAATTCACCCACCAGCGCGGATTCCCCATCCGGGCTGATCTGCGCCGGGATGACGCCCAGGGCCATCACGTCAGTTTGGGCAACGAGCGCCTGATTGTTCCGGTCATAGATGATGCCGCGCGTGGGCAGGCTGAAATCCATCGACAGGTAATTGCCATCTTTCAACTCCGGCATCACCATGCCATCATTCCAGACGATTTTCCATTGGCCGCCCTCCATGGTGAGATTGGCGGTCATATCACGGATCAGGTCACCCACCAGGCGGGTTTTGAAGGTGACGCGATAGCCAAGTTGGGCGGAACTGGGGGTGTAGCTGCTGGGGAAAACTTCGTAGGAGAGTTCCTTTAAGGTGAGCGAATCCATGGCCGCGCTGTAGCGTTTGCTGAAATCATCCAGGCTGATTGCGCCCTGACTGGCCTGCGCGAGCATCGGATACATGGAAGCATAATCATCTTTTTGCCAGGCATCCAGAAAGGCGCGCATAGCGCTCTCCGGGTTGGATTCAGGCGGTTTGGTGATGCTGACGGCTGGCGCCGGGAGGTTGGTGCTGCTGGCCGGGCTGCCAGGTCCGTCTGGCGCGCCACACCCGGAAAGGACCGCCAGGAGGATGACAATATTCAGTAATCGATAAAGTTTCATTGGTTCACCTTATTGCTATTGCTCAGTCGCGCTGCGCAAGATCAAATGGAATATGGGGCATTGGTATTGAATGGCAGTCTGGCAGTTTCCGGCCAGATCTGCGCTGGGCGCAATGCCTGCCTGCCGCAGTAACATGCTGAGACTGCACAACGGCAGTCCCATGACGGAGGCGTAACAACCTTCCATGCTGGCAACAGGCTGAAAATCGGGGTTTTGGATGCCATAAGCACCGGCTTTGTCCATCGGGTCGCCGGTTGCGATGTAGCGTTCAATTTCAGCATCGCTGTAAGCGCGCATCGGCACATCGGTGATGGTCACATCCGTCCAGTAATTCCCGTCGCTGGCGCGCAGAACGGCGACTCCTGTATAGACCTGATGGGTGCGTCCGCGTAAACGTATCAGCATCTGGCGGGCTTCATCCGCGCTGGCGGGTTTGCCCAGCACTTCGCCATCAATGATGACGGCGGTGTCTGAGCCGATGATGACGTGTTCAGCGCGGGCGCGCATCAGGACGGCCCGCGCTTTTTGCTCGGACAAGCGCCGCACATAATCGGCGGGCAATTCGCCCGGCAGAAGGGTTTCATCCACATTCGACACGTCCGCGTCGAACATCCAGCCGCCCAGGGCCAAAAGCTGCCTGCGGCGCGGGGAATTGGAGGCAAGTAAAAGGGAAGGTTTCGTGTTCATGGTCATCAGGTTAAGATTCTAACACAGCCGCGCAACCCCTTTTATCCATTTATCATTTTGAGCCAACGAAAGATCAGCCAAGAGTAACGCGAATGGACGCGAAAACTTCGAGAAAATTCGCGCTACTCTATTGGCAAAACGGTTTCGGAGAAAAACTGCACGCATGGAACTCCGGTGCGCGGATATAGGATGACTATAGGATGAGCGTAAGACGAACGAAGGGCGAGCTGCATTGGTATGTTCTCGGGCAAAGATTTTCAGCCAAGACCGGGAGATTTATGAAAGTTGCCGCGCCTTTCTCTGGATAGTTCTATCCAATCGTTGTAAAATGGTTAAGTGGATTTGCATAGACAACCACCCGTGGGCAGCGTATTTCCATATGCCTTTCTTTAGTCGGTTTTTTTACCGCCACCCCTCTGCAATTCGAGGGGCCAAGAGAGACCCAAGAACGCCAAGTTTTTTAGAAAAACGCGTTTGTATGTCCAAAGCCACTCCAGAACGAGCGTAGAAACAAAGAACCTTGGCGACTTGGCGCTTTTCTTGGTGAGCTTGGCGATAAAGATTTTGACTTTAAGAAAAGCGTGCGTGTTTCCCTAATTGTTTTACCAAAAGGAGAAGCGAGTGAAAGAACTCAAAGAGAAAATCTTAAAAGAAGGAAAAGTTATCGGTAACGGTATTCTCAAGGTCGATAGTTTCATCAATCACCAGGTTGACCCAATGCTGATGGATATCTGTGGGCGTGAATTCGCGCGTCGTTTTGCAGGCGTCCATGCCACCAAAGTGCTGACCGCCGAAATCTCAGGGATTGCCCCGGCGCTCACCACCGCCATTCACCTCGGTTTGCCGGTGGTGTATGCGCGCAAAACCAAACCCGTCACCATGCCCGACCAGGTTTACCTGACGCTTGCGCCCTCGCATACCAAGGGCCGCATGGTGGAACTGATCATTTCTCCGGAGCATTTGCAAAAAGGTGAGCGTGTCCTGATTATCGACGATTTCCTGGCATCCGGCGCCACCATCCTCGGGCTGGTTCGCCTGGCTGAAACCGCCGGGGCGGAAATTGTCGGCATTGGCGCCTTGATTGAAAAGAACTTCGAGGGTGGGCGCGCCGCCTTGCAAAAATTGAACGTGCAAGTAGAAGCGCTGGCCATCATTTCCTCCTTGGATAATGACACCATCACATTCGCGGAATAGAAGGGGCGACCGATTGGGTCGCTCCTTCCACAAAATACAGGTCAACAATGCCCAATTCCATCGCCATCCTCGATTTTGGTTCCCAATATGCCCAACTGATTGCGCGCCGCGTGCGCGAAGCGCATGTCTACTGCGAGCTGTTTCCCTGGGACGCGCCACAGGAAAAGATTCTCGCCATTCATCCACAGGCTTTCATCCTGTCTGGCGGGCCGAATTCGGTCTATGAGCCGGGCGCGCCGACCATTCAGCCCTTTATCCTTGACTCAAAGCTGCCCATCCTGGGAATTTGTTATGGTATGCAGGCCCTGACGCATGCCCTGGGGGGACAGGTCGATCCGTCTGCTCAGCGTGAGTATGGTCAGGCCGAAATCCAGCCGCTGATGCCGGGCACCATGCTGGACGATATTTCCAAAGTCTGGATGTCGCACGGTGACAGAATCACGCAACTTCCGCCGGGTTTTGTGGCCCTTGCGAAGAGTAATAACAGCCCGGTGGCGGCGATGGGCGATTTCTCACGCAAATATTTTGCCCTGCAATTCCACCCTGAAGTCAACCATACCCCCGGAGGGGCGGCGTTGATCGAGCATTTCGTGGTTGATATTTGCGGTCTGCGCCCGGATTGGACGCCGCAGTCGATCATTTACCAGTCGATTGAGCGCATCCGCCAACAGGTGGGGAAAAACCGGGTGCTGGCGGCGGTCTCCGGCGGCGTGGACTCGTCCGTCGCGGCGGCGCTGGTACATCGCGCGATTGGCGATCAACTGGTGGCGGTTTTTGTCGATACCGGCTTGCTGCGGAAAAACGAGCCCGAGCAGGTGGTGATCGCCTTCCGCGAGATGTTGGGTGTGGAATTGGTGGCGTTCAACGCCGCGGATGAGTATTTCGCGGCGCTGCAGGGTGAAACCGACCCGGAGAAAAAGCGCAAAATCGTCGGGGAGAAGTTTATTCGCATCTTTGAGCAGCAGGCTAAAAGCCTCGGACAGCCCCAATTCCTGGTGCAGGGCACCATTTATCCCGATGTGGTTGAGTCGTCCGCGCCGGATCGCAATAAGGCTGAAAAAATCAAAACGCATCATAACGTGGGCGGACTGCCGGACGATATGACTTTCACGCTGGTTGAGCCGCTGCGCTATCTATTCAAAGACGAGGTGCGGGCGGTGGGAGAAGCGCTTGGGCTGCCGCTGGAGATGGTTTGGCGGCAGCCGTTCCCGGGGCCGGGGTTGACGGTGCGCTGCCTGGGCGAGGTCACGCCCGAAAGGGCTGAGCGTTTGCGCGCCGCGGATGCCATCCTGATCGAAGAGTTATCCGCCGCGGGCCTGTTGGGAAAAGGCGCGGGGACGAGTCAGGCCTTTGCGGTGCTTTTGCCGGTGCGTTCGGTGGGCGTGATGGGTGACCAGCGCACGTATCAGGAAGCCTGCGCCATCCGCGCGGTGCTGACGGACGATTTTATGACGGCCGATTGGGTGCGCCTGCCGTATGAGCTGCTGGCCAAGGTCTCCACGCGGATTGTGAACGAGGTGCGCGGCATCAACCGCGTAGTCTACGATATCACCAGCAAACCGCCCGCGACCATTGAGTGGGAATAGTGTGAGTTGCTACTACAAAAACCTTTTTAACCACGATGGACACAAGGACACAAGGTAGCACGAAGGAAAGGCTTTTAGGATTTTCTTTTGTGCTACCTTCTTTTTGTGGCGAGCGAAATTATTTGGTGCTCATATTGGCGGAGTTACTCACCACAGATAAATGTAGATGAAAGCGGATTTTTTTAATATCTTCGTTCATCTGTGTTTATCTGTGGTGTGATTAAGTTTTTTAGCTACGGATGAGCGCGGATTAGTAAACACCAGCGCACAACACCTGCCCTGGCGGGTGGTGCCAGGGAGAACGCCACACTTGCCCAGGATGCAAGTGCTGGGGAGAAAACCTGTATAAACTTCGCGCGCTTGGCGCGCCTTCACGGTTCGTTTTCTCTTTGTCTCGACATGCTCGACAACCGTTCCGGTTTGTCCGGGTCAGGTTGTGAAACTTATTCTCATCTCTGGCGTAGACTTAAAGAGCGACTAATATTGGTTTGCCCCCAAGGTGCGGGGGGCGGAGTGCTGGCTCTGCAAGACAAGGAGAATGGTATGAACATCAAAGTTGATATTGGTAAAATTTTAACCAAGGCCTGGCAAATTACCTGGAAGTTCAAGGTTTTGTGGATTTTCGGTATCCTGGCCGGATGCGGCGGCGCAAATAGCAACCGCTTTAACTATAACGGTGGCAGTAACAGTGGCGGAGGCGGCAGCGGTGGGAGTAATGGTCAGATGCCCGAATTCTTCCGCCAGTTCCAGAACATGCAGCCGGAACAGGTCTTCCGGAATGTTTGGGGCCAATATATGGCCATCATTGCGGGCGTTCTGCTGATTCTGTGCGTGCTGTGGGTGGTGTTTTATTTCCTGGGCGTGATGGGCAAAATCGGCCTGATTAAAGGCGTGGGCAAAGCCGATGGCGGCGCCGAGTCGATGCGCTTTGGCGAAATTTGGACGGAGAGCATGCCCTACTTCTGGCGCATGTTTGGTTTGAACCTGATCATCAGCCTGCCGTTCTTCCTGCTGGTTGTGATCCTGATTGGCGGGCTGGCTCTGGCCGGTTTCACCGCTTACGGTAGCGGCGTATCGGGCGGTGGGCTGGCGGCGGTCTTCATCGGGTTGGGCGGCATCTTTTTTGCGGTGATTTGCGTGGTCTCGATCCTTTCACTGATTATTGGCATGCTTGCCGAACAGGCGCAGAACGCCATCGTGCTCGAAAATCTTGGCATCCTGGCTGGTTTCAGCCGCGGCTGGCAGGTTCTGAAAGCCAATGTCCTGACCGTGATTGTGATGGCGATCATCCTGGGAATTATCGGCGGGATCATCGGCCTGGTCATCGCGATTCCCATCCTGTTGATCGCCGTTCCGACGGTGATTAGTGTGGTTGCCACCCAGGCTACGAACTTCATCGTTCCTTTACTCATAGCGGGCGGATGTTTTGTGATCTATCTGCCGGTTTTGCTGCTCTTGAGCGGCATCCTGATGACCTACACCCAATCCGTCTGGACGCTGACTTATCGCCGCATGACCGAATTGCTGGATGCTCCGGTTCTGCCGAAGACGGAAGTCGTCCCAGCCACGGAATAAGCGCGCATTTTCTCCAAAGACGCGGAGTCTTGCAAAAGACTTCGCGTCTTTGTGTTTTTAGGTTATGATTCTTTTATCCGATTCCCTTAAAGGGGATTGTGAGCAACAGGAAACCCCCTTGTTCCGACTTCGCACTCCCTGGCGTTTATTCTCACTTTTGCTCATCACAAGCCTGATTCTCCCGGTGCTCTCAGCGCGCGCCCAGGGAACGGCTTTTTCAGCTATCACGCCGCCTGATACCAGCAAGTTCCCCATTATCACAACCTTGCTGGATGCTTTTGACGATCAGGGGAATTTTCTGACCGGGCTGAATCCAGACACCGTTGCTGTGCTTGAAGACGGGCAGCAGATCAAACCAGATAAGCTGGAGCAGCTCCAGCCGCCATTGAGCTTTACCGTGGCGGTCAGTTCGGATCCGGCGCTGGCCCTGCGCGACGCATATGGCGCATCGCGCTATGACAAGTTGATCGCCGTGCTGAATAACTGGGTCGCCGCGCGTCCCGCCGATAGCCAGGATAAGCTGGCATTGGTCTGGAATGGCGGCGTGATCGCCTCGCACCTTTCGCCGTCAGAGTGGAAAACCCGTCTGGACAGTTTTGACCCGGCCCTTCGGAATTCCACCACCAGTTTATCGGCGCTGGCTTTCGCGCTGGATGTCGCCCAGGAAACGGAGACCGGTCCGGGCGTCAAAAAATCAATCCTGCTGATTTCCGCCCATCTCAGCCGCCAGGATCAGAATGCCCTGGATGGCATGATTAACCGCGCCAAGCAGATCGGCGTCTATGTGTATGTCTGGATGACCGATTCGAACGCGTTTTTGGATAATTCCGGCGCGCAGGCCCTGCAGGATTTGGCGCTGGCGACGGGTGGCCGTTATACCGCCTTTACCGGAAGTGAGACCATCCCGGACCCGGAAGAATGGCTTTCGCCGCTGCGAAATGTGTACCAGCTAACCTACAGCTCAAACATCCGCACGGGGGGACAGCACACGCTGATGACGCAGGTCCATAGCGACAGCCTGTCCCTGGGAAGCCCGCCGGTCGATTTCTCGCTGGAAGTCCAGCCGCCCAGCGCGGCGCTGCTATCCCTGCCCATTCAAATTGTGCGTCAGAATCCCGAGAAGCCGTTTGAGATTGAAAGTTTCTTGCCGACCGAACAGGAAATTTCGATGCTGGTGGAGTTTCCCGATGGGATGTCGCGCCCGCTGACCCGCACCACCCTGTACGTCGATGGGCAAAAAGCGGGTGAGAATATCGCGGAACCGTTTAACCGCTTTAGCTGGGATTTGAGCGGATACATCGCCAGCGGCGCGCATTCTTTGCGGGTTGAAGTTGAAGATTCGCTCGGATTAAGCAGCATGAGCGCCGAAGTGCCGGTGCAGGTGACAGTCGTCCAGCCGCCGGGCGGCATTGCCGGGTTTGCGCTGCGCAATCAAGTGGCGGTGACTCTGGTGATCATGGTCCTGGCTGGTGCAGTCTTGCTGGGGATCATCTTCCTGGGCGGGCGCAAAGGCCTGGCTACGCTGGCGGAACGTCGCAGAGCGCGCGCCGCGCGGCTCGATCCGCTCACCCAGCCTGTCACGATGAAGGTGGAAGCCGCTGGAGCGTCGCGCGCCAATCCCTTCCCCTGGTTGCGGCGCAAAGCTCCGGCGCCCTTGGCTTATTTCGTCAAGCTGACTTCGGACGGCGCGCCTGCCCAGGGCGACCCAATTCCGTTGGGCGGGCATGAAATGACCTTTGGCACCGATCCCACCCAATCCACCACCGTGCTGGACGATCCTTCGCTCTCCCCACTGCATGCCCGCCTGCGGCACGACGATCAGGGTTTTCTCTTGCTCGATCAGAATTCTGTTGCCGGGACGTGGGTCGATTATGAGCCAATCTGCCGGGAAGGGCGTGTGCTCAAACATGGCGATGTGATCAACTTTGGCCAGCTGACGTATCGCTTCGTGCTGACCAAAACTCCCTCCATGCCTAAACCAACGATTACACCCAATTCCACGCATTAATCGGGACGATTAACGGATGCTTCGGACTGAACGTGCTCACCTTTATGTTGCCGCCCAAACCCATCCGGGATTGACCGGCAAAAATAACGAGGACAATTTCGCGGTCTCGGCGTATGTCATCAGCGACATGAACCCGACTCCGTCCGTCTTTGCGATTGTCTCGGATGGTATTGGCGGGCACAAGGCCGGGGAAGTGGCCTCCGAAATGGCGGTCAATCTGATCAGCGCGGCGGTGGCGAAACGCGAGGGCGGGCATCCGCTGGCGGTCTTTCAGAACAGTTTTTATCAGGTCAGCGAATCCATTTTCAAAGCCGCCGAGCAGGATTCTTCCCGCAAGGGCATGGGCGCCACGGTGGTTTGCGCGTGGATTATCGGACAGCAGCTATACATCGCTTATGCGGGCGACTCGCGTATTTATCTGCTGCACGGCAGGCGGATTCAACAGCTCTCGCGCGATCACACCTGGGTACAGGAAGCGCTGGACAAAGGCATTCTCGATCACAGCGGCATTAAAAACCACCCCAACTTGCATGTCATTCGTCGTTACCTGGGTTCAAATACACCGGCCGAGCCCGATTTGCGCCTGTACACTCAGCCCGGCGAGAGTGACCAGCAGGCCCGCGCCAACCAGGGACTGATGCTGAATCCCGGCGACGCGATTTTGCTCTGCACCGATGGGCTGACCGATTTGGTCAGCGACAGTGAAATTCAAGCCATGCTGCCCGGACGCACTCTGCAGCAGGCCGCCCAGGCCCTGATCGATCTGGCTTGCGAGCGCGGCGGA
This sequence comes from uncultured Anaerolineae bacterium, assembly GCA_903838415.1. GTDB lineage: Bacteria > Chloroflexota > Anaerolineae > Anaerolineales > Villigracilaceae > UBA5195. Next base: position 43,058 of record CAILYI010000137.1, read on the forward strand.
CATGACAACATTACCGTGGTGTTCCTGGGGGTGCCGTGGAACTCGGCCAAGATTAATCCCGGCTGGCTGCCTGGTTAAATAAAAAAGCGCCGCAGATCAACTGCGGCGCTTTCTATTACGAAAGCAAACTCTCCGAAAACTTCAGTAAACGCTGCACATCGTTGAAATTGGTCATCATGCCAACCGAAATGCGCACCGCGCCGCTGGATTTTCCGTCAATGCACAGGCGGAAGTCATCCAGCGTCAGCCGGTTTTCGTGACCCGGCCCGTGGAAACAGACGTCCAGCTCCACGCGCGAAATGCCCAAGGCCTGTTCCCCCGCGCCGGGGTTGCAGAAACAACCCGTCCGCAGAGAAATGTTGACCTGGTTGGCGGAGGCCTCGATGGCGCGATGGTCAATCGGTTGGCCGTTTCCGTCAAAAAAGTTGACCGTTACCGCGCCTCCGCGTGCTTCCGTTGACGTGGGGCCGTACAATCTGACGAGCGGCGCGCCGCTGCTGTGTTTCATGGCCGTTATATGTTCCAACAGCCAGCCGGTGAGACAGCGCACCCGCTCCTGGATATTCTCGATCCCGATGCTTTCGATGTGCTTCAAGCCAATTTCCACCGCCGGGATGTTCAGGTAATCGACGGTGCCATCCTCGAAAGCGGCGTGACCTTCGGCCAGGTAATACTTGTCACCCTGCACCGAGGCCACCGTGATGGTGCCACCGGCGAACCATGGGCGGTGTAACTTCCGGAGTGCTTTGCGGCGCGCGACCAGCGCTCCCAGCCCGGTTGGGTAGCCGAAAATCTTGTAAAACGAGAGCGGCACAAAGTCCGGTTTCCAGCGGGTGAGATCGAGCCGGTTGGTCGGCGCAAAAGCAGCCGCGTCGAGCAGTACATCCCAACCTTTGGCGTGCGCCATTTCAATCCATTCCAACGGATGTTTGACCGATGAGAAATTGGATTGCGCCGGGAAGGCGAACAGGTTGTTGCCGCCGGGCCGGGCCTTATCCCAGGCCGCTTCTAGCATGGACATGTCGACGCGCATATCGGGCAGTACCATCGGGATGTAGGTCACTTGCGCGCCTTTGCCGTGGGCAAACTCGCGAATGCCGTTGACCGAGTTATGGTTGTCAAAGGTCAGAAGGTATTGGTCGCCATCTCCAAACGGGTAAGCCTCGCCGACGATTTTGAGCGCGCCGCTGGCGTTGGCCGTGAAAATGACGTCATATTCCGCCGGATCGGCGTTGAAGTATTTCAGCACATAGGCCCGGGCCGATTCAACATATTTTGTCGCGGCCAGCGAGGTGGGGTTTGATGAGTGCGGATTGCCAAAAGTGTTTTCGAGCAAAATCTGCTGGTGCTGCCTGACCTGTGATTCGGCGTAAATTCCCCCGCCGGTGTAATCCAGGTAGACATGTCCGTCGCGGTCGAGGCGGCTGTAATCTTCAGCGCGCAGCGTATCGATCTTCGCGGTGGAGGCATAGCCGGGGTATTTTTTTAAGAAATCAGCGTAAGTGGTGTCCATGGTGTTGCTCCTCGCTGTCAATTTAACCACAGATTCACATCAGGAAGCCAAAACCAGGGCATGCGCTGTCATGACGAATCTCACATTAAGCGCTCAAACCAACCAAAGATGAGTACATTCGCCTATAATGGCTGCATCACCGTTTGAAAGGATGTGACTTATGACTAGCAAGGTGTTTTACGGTTCCCCAAGGCAGGCGCGGTTGGAAGCAAAAGAGACGCTCCCCGCCAAGCTTGATCTCATTATCAATGAGCTTCATCTGCGCGATCGAGTCAAAGATGAGACGGTTGCCATCAAGATGCATACTGGTAATAATATGGTTTATTCGACCATCCACCCGGTCTTTGTGCGCCGGGTCGTACAGGCCGTCAAAGACGGCGGCGGCAAACCGTTTGTCGTCGATGTCAACTGGGATGCAGCCGGGGCTGAACAGCGCGGCTATGCTTCCGAGGTGATCGGCTGCCCGGTGTATCCCGCCGCCGGGCCGGATGAGAAATATTTTTACAGTCACGAACGACCTTATAAAAGCATCAAAAATTGGAAAGTGGCCGGGCTGATCCAGGATTCGAGTTTCATGATTAACTTCGCCCACATCAAGGGCCATCCCAGCTGCGGATTTGGTGGCGCGTTCAAGAATATTGCACTGGGTTGCCTGGCCGGTGAAACGCGCAGCGCCATGCACGACGTTATGCACTTTGACCAATACTGGTTCCCCGAAAAATGCCCCGACGAATCCGTCCGCCAGGCCATGATCGCCGTCTGTCCATTTGAAGCGCTGGTCGATGATAAAAAGCATCCGGGGCAGCTGCATTTACACATGGAACAATGCAATCAGTGTGGGCGCTGTCTCAAAATTGCGCCGCCCGGAAGCCTGAAAATTGACTCGGTCAACTTCCACAGCTTCCAGGAAGCCGTGGCGACCGCCGCGGATGTGGTTCTTTCCACCTTTGCGCCGGGGAAAGTGACTCACATGGCGCTGGCCACGCACATGACTCCGGTCTGTGATTGCTTCGGATTTACCTCCATGCCGATTCTGCCCGATGCGGGCGTCTTTGGCTCGGACGATATTGTGGCCATCGACCAGGCCGTGCTCGATATCACCGGCCAAACCCGTTTAATCGAAGAAAACCTGCCCACTTCTTTGGAAGTCCACACGCGCGAAGGACATCCCTTCCGCTGGCTGCATGGTCCGCACAAGGATCCGTATGTGGCGCTGGAATATGGCGAAAAACTCGGGCTGGGTAGCCGCGCCTACGAACTGGTCGATGTGCTCCCGGTTGAAAAGGTCGAGCGCTCTTCGATGCAATACATTGCGGCGAGTTAGGGTTGTGAGTAAAAAGTAAAAAGTAAAAAGTAAAAAGTAAAAAGTAACGAGAAACGAGTGGCAGATGGTTTGCCACTCGTTTCTCGTTACTTTTTACTCATTCCTTATCACTTATCCCCCCCATTCACTGCGCGGTATTGCCGCCATCCACCAACAGCAGATGCCCGGTCACGAACGACGAATCGTCAGATGCTAGAAAAAGCACCGCCCGGGCAATTTCCTCCGGCAGGCCAAAACGCTGCATCGGCAGATACGCCGCGGCTTCCTTCAGCGCTTCCTCCAGCGTCACCGGGCTGGAGTGTTCAAAATAGCCTCGCTCCAGCCAGCGATCGACGAAAGTATCGCCGGGGCAAACCGCATTCACGCGGATATTTTCCGCGGCGTGATCGAGCGCCATGCTTTTCGTCATCAACGCCACCGCGCCTTTGCTGGTCGCATACGGCAGCGCGCCCTTCCCGCCCACCACCGCCCAATCCGACGCATTATTCACAATCACGCCTTTGCCCACCTTGCGCATCTCGGGGATGACAAGTTTGCACATGCGCCAGACCGCCGTCACATTCAGCGCCATCGTCTGCGCCCAATCCTCCTCGGAAGTGCTTTCCGCCGTGCCCTTGGTCACAATTCCGGCATTATTGAACAAAATATTGATCTGACCAAAGGCCTGCAGCGCGGATTCCACCACCCGGGCGCAATCCTCGCTGCAGGTGTGATCCGCCTGGACGAATAAAGCCCGCCCGTCCCGCCGCCTGCATTCCGCTTCGACAGTTTTTCCCAATTCCGCGCGTCGGCCCGTCAAGACCACATCCGCGCCTTCCTCGGCAAAAAGGAGCGCTGTCGCCCGCCCAATGCCGCTCGTCGCGCCGGTCACGATTGCCACTTTTCCAGATAATTTGCCCATACAGATTCTCCAAAGACCATCCCATGCAAAAAAATACCGCTGATCAGAGTGAGGGGGGCACTCTAATCAGCGGTAAGATAATTTTCATCCAATCTTTGAAAAATGTCAAGGAAAATCGCCAATGGAATTTAATTAGCGAGGAGGGTTTTCCCTGGCGGCATTTCCCCGGTAATGCCGCCCCAGTTATGCATTCTTAAGGAAAACCCTCCCCAAGCAACGCTTCCCCCGCGATGCGCAAACTGTGTTCCCCCGGAACGGGCTGCCAGGTTATGCACCTGACAGGCTGCCCGTTCTCATAGTAGTAAGCGTTATTATGCCCGCATTGTGAATAACCATCAATAGGCAGGCAATTAAACCTAATAGACAATTGTACTGATTGTGGTCCGAATGAATATATTGCAAGCTATAAACATCTCCAGGAAACAAAATGCGGTAGAATTAAGCCACTTCATCCTTCAGGAGCCATTCATGAGCGACGATATTATTGATACCAACAAACCATCTGCGGGGCGGATGTATGATTACTTTTTAGGTGGCAGCCATAATTTCGAGGTTGACCGCCAGGCAGGGGATCAAGTCCTCGCCATGATTCCCTTCACATCCAAGTTTGCACGCCTGCAGCGCTGGGCGTTGGGCGATATCGCCATAGAGCTGACCGAGCGCCGCGGTTTTGACGTGATCATCGATTTTGCTTCAGGCCTGCCCACCGTTGAGCACATTCATTCCAAAGTTTCCAAGGGCACCACCGTCATCTACTCGGATATTGACCCGGTGGTGGTGGAATATAGCCGCGAAATCCTGAACGGCGCGCCGGATGTGTATTATTTCCAAAGTGACGCCAATTTCCCTGACCAACTACTGAATCATCCCGAGGTACAAAAAATCCTGGCAGGCCGCCGCAAGGTTGCCTTCGGTTTTTGGGGTTTTACCTTTCTTCAAAAAGAAGAAGAAATTGCCCATTCCATGCGTACTCTTTATGATTGGGCTGCCCCCGGCAGTTGCGTGGCCTATAATGCCAACAGCGTCACCAATAAAGACAATCCGGATATACAGAAAACGCAAGAGATTTATGCCCGGCTGGGCGCACCTCTCAACGTACACACCTTGGAAAAACATCTTGAATGCATCCAGCCCTGGAAAATTGAAAAAGAGGGTTTCATCTCGCTGTTGGACTGGCATGGTTTTGACAAAGCGGAAGTGGGCGTGGATGCGGCCAGTATGGGAGAAATGGGAGGCGGTTTCGGCGCGTACCTAACCAAATAATGAGTTATTTCAGGAATCACGCCGATGCCCAATCAAAATATCCCTCCGGAATATTTGCAATGTGATCTGGTTGCGCTTGCCCAGGTTGTAGAAGCCAACCGGGTCGATTTCACCAGAATCTGCGCGCAGGCAATCCGTGAAAATATATTTACGAATCGGATAGAACTTCATCCTCGCGCAGTGGCAACGCTTATCGAACATGAAACGGTCGCATTAATTACCTTTCTTAACGGAGGTTTTGCGTGCGCCTGGCAGCATGGCAAGGAATGTTGCCAGCGTGGATTGAGCGTAAAGACAATCTTCAGTTTACATCGAGCGCAGCGTCTTTTTATTCTGTATTTAAGCGAAAGCTCATACGAGCTCCAGAATATTACTTCACTCTATCGCATGCGGGTGTTTGAAGGGTATCTGGCGGCCCGCGAAGAATTGGTCTTCAAAGAGCAGGAAGGCATTCGAAAAGCTTACGAGATCGCCCTAAAAAACAGTAACGCCAGGGCACTGGAAGCGCAGGCCGTTGCCCAAAAGGCGACCGAAACGAACTATCGAAGCGTTATCCTGGCCCAGGAGGAAGAACGACGCAGGATTTCGCGCGAATTGCATGATGAAGCCGGTCAGACCATGGTTGGCATCCGCATGAGTCTGGAAAATCTGAATACCAAGGTCTCAGGCAATCCTGAGCTGCAGGATGATTTGCATAAAGTCATCACATTAACTGACAATGCGGCGCAACAAATCAGGTCGATGGCCTATAGCCTGCGCCCGCCTGTGCTGGACTTGCTCGGGCTGAATCTTGCCATTAAGCAGATGTGTATTGATTTTTCCGAACAGACCCATTTAATCATCAGTGACTCCACTGCAAAAACGACTGGACAAAACTCATCCAGATTGTACCCTCCTCGATTGGTGGATTGTTTAATATAATAGGGTTACCCCAGCGACCATCGAGGAAAGCATGTTCAAGAAAAACATCCAACACCTACAACCTGCATTGATCAGCGCCATCAGTGATCTACCCGAAAAGCAACGTACTCGACTTGAAGACTCCTGGGCAGGCGCATTCTACCAGGAATTCTATTGCCGCATAAATGAAGATGCTTTTTCTGTCCTTTACTCAGACGAGCCATCCCGTCCGAATGTGCCCGTGAATATACTGGTCGGGTTGGAATCGCTGAAATCGAGCAATGGCTGGAGTGACGCAGAGATGTATGAGCATTATTGTTACGATCTCCAGGTACGTTATGCGCTGGGTTTAGATCGGCTGGGCGATGGTGACTTTGAAATCCGCACGCTGTACTACTTTCGAGCGCGCTTGAGCGAGCACTTCATCGACACAGGTGAAAATCTGTTGGAAAAAGCCTTCGAGCAAATCACTGATGCGCAAATCATAGACCTGAAGGTGCGCACTGGTATGCAACGCATGGACTCTACCCAGATTGCTAGCAATATTGTCTCGGCCAGCCGCCTGCAATTATTGGTGGCAGCCATCCAACGGGTTGAGCGCATCCTGAGCGAGGAGGACAAAGTGCGGCTGGCAGAAAGTTTCGCGCCCTACATCAAGGATAGCGCCGGGCACTACACTTACCGGGTCAAGGGCCCAGAAGCCGTCCAGGAGCACTTGCAGAAAATTGGTCAGACCATCCACGCTTTACTTTCGGATTTGAAAACCGCTTACGCTGCCGAAAGCGCCTACAAGGTCCTCGACCGGATCTTCACTGACAATTTTCACCTGCTCGAAAGTGGTCCTCAGGCCAAAGAGAACAAAGAAATCACCTCGGGCTGCCTGCAATCGGTGGACGACCTGGAAGCAACTTACCGGACGAAGGGAACCGGCCACTACAAAGGCTACGTGGCCAACATCACGGAAACCTGCGACCCAGAAAATGAACTGCAACTCATTACAAAAGTCCAAGTCGCGCCCAACAACATTGACGATGGACAACTACTGGCCGAAGCTCTGCCCAACTTGAAAGAACGCACTGACCTGGATAAGATAATTACGGATGGCGGCTTTCACAGCGAAGTCAGCAAGACCGCCTTGCAAGAGCAAGGCGTAACTCACATTCAAACTGCCATTCGTGGCGCACAACCAAACCCAGATAAATTCAACCTGACCGATTTCAACTTGCAGCAAGATCAGACAGGCAACCCGACCACGCTCACCTGCCCGCAGGGACAAACTGTTCCGGTGACCCAGGCCCGCACGACTGGCTGGCAAGCTCGCTTCGAGCCGAGCCTCTGCGATGCCTGCCCATTCCACTTGAATGAACGCTGTCGGGCGCAACCACAAAAGCGAGACCCGCGTTACATGCTGGCTTTTACCTCACGGGAAATCCAGTCGGCCATACGGCGCAAAGAATATCTGGCCCACCAAAGCGAAAGTCACAACTTACGCTCCGCAGTGGAAGCTACGGTTCGCTCGGTGAAACATCCTTTCCCGGCTGGTAAAATGCCGGTGCGCGGACAATTCAGAGTGACCAACATGGCAATCGCATCTGCTGCGACAACCAACGTGCGACGTATTCACCGCTATCTGATAGCCAAAACGAAGGCAGCGCAGGCTTCCAAGAACACAGAAGGACAGCCAAATTGCTCACCCGATGTGTCCGTAACATCTTTTTGTCTCTCCGCGCTGACCCGCCTGGCACGCTGGTTAGGCTCTCGGCTGACTTTTGGCCCGAGTTTCGCCTGCTAAAAACGACTTCTTGCAGGAGAGTCA
>CAILYI010000138.1 GCA_903838415.1 uncultured Anaerolineae bacterium
AAATGGCTAAGAAACGTGGTCAGGGCGAAGGAAGTGTCTTCAAACGCAAGGATGGTCTTTGGGTTGCGCAGATCACCATCGAAACAGGCAGACAGAAAAGCAAGTATTTCCATTCACAGAAAGAAGCCAGGGATTGGCTAAAGCTCACCCAGACGCAGATCGACAATGGCCTGAATTTATCAACAGCCAATGTGGACTTTGAGACATTCTTGAACAAATGGTATGACGCGCACAAACTCAGTGTTCGTACTAATACATCCATAAGTTATCGGGGAGTGCTGGATAATCACATCATCCCGGCCCTGGGGAAATTAAAGCTCAAAGACATTCGCCCGGATCATATTCAGAATTTCTACACAGTTAAAATGAAAGCCGGTACAAGTAAAGCTGTTATCGGAATCATTCATTCAGTTTTGCATATTGCATTTGACCAGGCTATAAAGTGGGGATTGATCGGGCGCAATCCAATAGAAGCAGTAATCAAACCCAGGAACAAAAGTAAGGAAATAAAAACCCTTGACGAGAATCAGGCAAGAGCATTTCTTTCTGTTGTATTAGGTACTCGTTTTGATGGATTATTCTGGATGGCAATTACCACTGGTCTCAGAAAGAGTGAACTTATTGCCATCAAATGGTCTGATTTAGATTGGAGTAATAAACAACTTAAAATACAACGCCAAATACAATATTTTCCGAAAGAGGGGCCTGTCTTTTGTGAATTGAAATCAAAATCCGGTAAGCGCACTATCGTTCTAAGTGATGAGGTGATAGAAAAACTTCATCAACATGCTGATATTCAAGACATGGAAAGAAGTTTTGCCGGGGACCGATGGAAAGAAAACGACTTAATGTTTTCTACGGAAATTGGCACTCCAATAGGGTACCACTGTATATTTTCCAGATTCAAAGAAGTTCTAAAACTTGCAGGATTACCAGATATGCGGTTTCACGATCTGCGCCATACTGCTGCAACCTTGATGTTGAAACAGGGAGTGCATCCGAAGATCGCTCAGGAGCGTTTGGGACACTCAAATATCATCATGACTTTGAACACTTATTCACACGTTTTGCCGTCAATGCAGGAAGAAATGGCGAATAAATTGGATGAATTGTTGAAGCCAATTAACGTCAGTGATGAGTTCAAACCACGCGAAAAACAGGAAAAAAAGTAGTTTTTAGCCCAAAAAACGGATAACTGTAAGGTTACTGTAGTAAAAAAAGAGCCTTTCTCAAAAAGGCTCTTTTTGTGCCATATATGGGGGTATATTGACCGAAAACGCCTGTATATTGGGCGCAATTAATATTTCTCATCGAATTTACTCTTCTCGAGTAAAATAGTTCTGTCATGAAAAAACTTTTCGAATCCAAAGCGACCATCATCCTGCTTGCCATGGGCGGATTGTTGGCCTTGGCGCTGCTTTCCGCGGCGCTGCGCGATTTCACCTTTCGCCCGCCTGAACCGCTTTCGTTCAACTTTGGTGGGCTGCCGATGATGGCGAGTTCGGGGACTGAGATCGAAATTCCAATTTGGAAAATTTTATTGTTCAGCGGCCTGTTGCTGACGATTTTTGTCATCATCCTGGTTTTACTCGATCCGGAAGTGCGCAAGCGCACCCTTTTGAGAATTTTCCGTTTTGTGTTGACGATGCTCGGCATCTGGATGTTGATGAATTATGCTTATGAGCGCGGCAGTTTGCGGCAGGTGCTCAACCTGATTCCTGCCGCCGGGGCGGGAACTTCGTCTGCGACTCAATCCAACGCGGCTGTGTACGTTCCGCCGCAAATCAGCCCGTGGCTGGTGTTTGCCGTCAGTTTTGGGATTGCGCTGGTGCCGGTGCTGATTGGTTGGTTTTTCTACACTCACCAACCCAAACCGCGCGCAGCGCTGGCCTTGGATGAAATCGCTGGGATTGCGCGCGACGCGCTCGACGGCCTGCAGGATGGTCACAACTGGGATGATGCCATTGTGCGCTGCTACATCCGCATGAGCACGGTGGTGACTACCGAGCGTGGCATAATCCGTCAGCCTGGCAGCACGCCCGCCGAATTTGCCCAACGCATGGAGCGCGCCGGACTGCCCGGCGAAGCCGTCCGCACCCTGACGCGCCTATTTGAAGGCGTGCGCTATGGCGGAAAAACCTCCAGCCCGGCCGAACGCGATCTGGCCGCCGCGGCTCTCGGCGCCATTTTGCACGCCTGCGGAGTCGACGTATGACACGGCGTCAGCTTCAACTCTTGGGGTTGGCGGCTTTATCCACGCTGGTGATTGCCATTTTGCTGCGCGATGTGGTCGAACAGTTCCTGATTCGTCCTGCCGCGTATTTTTTCTGGCTGCTGGGCGTTCTGTATCGATTTATTCCCCAGCCGATCGTCTGGCTGCTGCTGGTGCTGGCGATGCTCTACCTGACTTTGGGGAATTTTGCCGGGAAGTTTGAGTGGCCGCGCTGGCGGAAGCAAAAAATCAGCCTGGCGCGCGGTCCATTGGAAGAGTTAGCCGCTCAAATCGACCGAAAAAATGATGGTATCTACTTCAAATGGCAAATTGCGCGCACCCTGGGCGATATGGCCATGGATGCGCAGGAACTTCGTCAACATACGCGCCGCAAATTGGAAATGGATGGGCCGTTGGCCAGCCCCAACGTGCGCCGTTATCTCGACTCTGCGCTCAATTCCAGCTTTTCCGATTACCCACTGTCGGGCGGGATTCCGCTTCCGCGGCGTTTCCAGCCCCTGCCGCCCACGCCCTTTGACATTGAGCTTGGCCCGGTGATTGACTATCTTGAATCCCAAATGGAGAATGACGATGATCTCAGACGTCCGTGACGTGGCCGCGCTCGGCCAAAAGGTGATCGCAGAAGTGGAACGCGCCGTCGTCGGCAAGCATGACCTGCTCGAAACGGTGACCTGTTCCGTGCTGGCCGCCGGGCATGTGTTATTTGAAGATTTTCCCGGCCTTGGGAAAACGCTGATTGCGCGCAGTTTTGCCGCCGCCCTCGGGTTGGACTTCAAACGCATCCAGTTTACGCCTGACCTGCTGCCCGGCGACATCACCGGCGGCTATATTTTCAATCGCAACGAGAATCGTTTCGAACTGCGCCAGGGACCGATTTTTTCCAACCTGATTCTGGCGGACGAAATCAACCGCGCCTCGCCCAAAACCCAATCCGCGCTGTTGGAGGCCATGCAGGAAGCCCGCGTGACTCTCGAAGGTGAGACGTTGTCCCTGCCCGATCCGTTCCTGGTGCTGGCAACGCAGAATCCGATTGAGTACGAAGGGACTTTTCCGCTGCCCGAAGCCCAACTCGATCGGTTTATGCTGAAAGTAACCGTCGGTTATCCCACGCTGAACGAGGAAAAGGAAATTCTCCAGCGCCGGCATCTGCGCCAGGTGGAAGAAGTGACGCTTTTGCCGGTCACCTGCGCTGCGGATGTACTGGAGATGCGCCGCGTGGTGGAAACCATCCATGTCGATGGCGACCTGGAACTCTACATCGCCCAACTTGTCCACGAAACGCGCGGTGACCGGCGCGTGGCTGTCGGCGCCTCGCCGCGTGCCTCGCTGGCTTTCCTGAAAATGGCGCGCGCGCGCGCCGCCCTGCAGGGCCGCACCTTCATCCTGCCGGATGACATCAAGCACTTTGCCGTGCCGATTCTCAGCCATCGCCTGATCATGCAGCCCGAATACTGGATGGGCCGTCGTGTGGCCGAAGAAGTCATCGCCGACGTGTTGACGAAGGTCCCGGTGCCGGTGGTGCGAGGCGCCTGAAAAGTAAACAGCATGTCCCGTATCCTTTTGCTCAGCCTGCTCCTTTTCGTTTTGCTGCTCGGCGGTCTGGCCACTTTTAACGCGGCCTGGCTTGAGCTTGCGATTCCGCTGGCGGTTTACCTGCTGGCCGGTTTTCTCCTGGCGCCGGAACGGATCAACCTGTCTGTCGAGCGTACTCTCAGCATGGAGCGTGTTGCGCCCGGTCAGCCGGTGACTGTTGAATTGTTGATTACCAATCATGGTTCATCCATCCAGCAGCTTCTTTTGCGCGACCCTCTGCCGGATTTCATCACAGTTACAGATGGCAGCGCCAGGCGCGTCGTTTCCCTGAAAAAAGGAGGGAAATTGCGCTGGAGCTACACTTTTACTGGAAAGCGCGGTTTTCACACCTTCGCCGCTCTCGAATCCACCGTCAGTGATCCGTTTGGGCTGCTGACGGTTCATCAGAACCTGCCCACTGACGGGCAAATCCTGATTCTCCCGGCGGCTCCGCGCGTCCGGCGCATCGCCATTCGGACGCGCGCCACGCGTGTGTATTCGGGCAATATCCCGGCCCGGCAGGGCGGCCCCGGCATCGACTTTTTCGGTGTCCGCGAGTATCAACCTGGCGATCCGCTGCATGCCGTCAACTGGCGTGTTTCCGCGCGTCATCCGCAGGCGCTTTTTGCCAATGAATACGAACAGGAGCGCGTCGCCGACGTGGGAGTCATTCTTGACGCCCGGCGCCACGTCAACCAGCTTGGCGCTGACTTGAGCATTTTCGACGAGTCCGTTCTGGCCGCCGCTTCGCTTTGTGATGCCTTCCTGGCCTCCGGTAATCGGGTTGGCTTGCTCATTTATGGACAATTCATCAACTGGACTGTGCCGGGTTATGGCAAACAGCAGCGTGAGCGTATTTTGCACACTCTGGCGCGCGCTGTTCCCGGGGAAAGCCAGGCTTTTGCCGGAATTTATATTCCGCGCAGCCTGTTTCCAGCGCATTCGCAGCTTGTTTTTATCAGCCCGTTGCTGCCAGACGATATTCAGCCGTTGGTTCGCCTGCGCGCCCAGGGTTACTCCCTGATCGTCGTCAGTCCCAACCCGGTGCGCTTCGAGGCTGCATCCCTGCCGCCGGATGAAACTGTCCGGCAGGCGGCGCGCATTCTGGCCATGCGGCGGCGCATCACACTCCAGCGTTTGCGCCATGCCGGGGTGCAGATCGTCGATTGGGATGTCAGCCAACCCTTCGAGCAGGTGGTCGAAAGCGCTCTTTCGCGCCCGCCGTCCTTTATGCGCGCCATCAGCGCGGGAGGCGCGCCGTGACCCGGTTGTTTATTTATGTATTAATCACGCTTGGATTCTCATCCCTGGCCATTGGCTGGATGATGGCTGGATTCTGGTCGATTGGCTTAATCCTGCTGATTCTTCTCCCCGTGAGCCTGTTTCTCGTTAAACGGAAGTTTTCTCCCGCCGCTGCTCTGGTACTCTCGCTGACGGTTTTTGCGGCGGCAATTGGCTTATGGCGCGGCTTGAGCCTGTTCCTCGCCCTGACGGCTGTCCTGTGCGCCCTGGCGGCCTGGGATTTCGACAGCTTCTCCCGCCGCCTTTCGTTTGCGCCCGCTCAAGATGAACCTCAGCTGCTTGAACGGCAACATCTGCTGTGGCTGAGTCTGGTCTTAATTCTCAGCGTTGGCATCAGCTGGTTGGCGCTGTCCATCCATATCAAATTCAACTTTGAATGGGCCATTCTGCTCGTGGTTGTGATGTTCAGCGGCATCAGCGCGCTGGTCAGTTGGCTGAGAAGAAAAGAAGGTTGAAACTGAGCGAATCAAAAACCCCCGCCGAAGCGGGGATTTTTTTGAATTATTCTATGGCGTGAATGGCTCTGCGATAATGAACAACCGCCCCCAGGACAGGTCGCCGTTCTTATAAATGCAGGTTTGGAACGTGACGTGCCGGGCGCCCTGGTAAACTTTTGCGAACATCTGCGTCGAGGAGAGACGTTCGCCGCTATCGATGTCAATGAAATCGCTGGTGGTGCTTTTGGGGTCGAGCGTTTGGTAACGCAGGATCTTTGTCACCTTGTAATACTCAATTTTTCCATCGCCCGAAACGATTCGTACTTCCTGGTCTTTGGCAAGCGCCGGGAAATCTTTCCCGGCCAGGTAATTGTGCGCCAGCAGGCCGATGTTCCCGGCAGCTTTGGCGGCCTGGAATTCCGTTACCACGCCTTGTGTGGAGGAAACGAAGGCCGGGCTTTTGGTGGGTTGTTGCGTGATGCGCAGGGCGAACAATCCCTCGACATAAACCCCGCGCAAAACTCCGGCCTGGCCGTCTTTGACTGATGTAACAAAATTCGTAAAGCTGGGAGTTGCCGCCGATAATTCTGCCGCGTGAACAGGAAAAATGGAAATCGCCAGGCTGATGACCAGGATAAGGGTAAAACTGACGATTTTTAATTGGCGACCGGGTATCATGGATTTCTCCTGATAAAGGACACCCGGCCTAATGAGCGTTGGCGGAATCTATTTTGGAATAGATTCCGCCAGCTATCGCTGGTTTTCGGCGGCTCGGCGATCGTGACCATTGGATTGGTCGTAGACCCGTAGCTTTGCGCGGCCGGTTTTCACCGGGTTTGCCTTTATCGAACAAGCTTATGAAAGGTGCTGGTACTGGACTAGCTCGGCCTTGCAAGATAATCAAAAAAATAGCCTGGCTTTTGTGAGCCAGGCATATCAAACACAAATGGAATTCTTTGTGATCTTTAGCGGCCTGGCAGTCGTAGCCGTTTCACGGCGGTAGACCCATAGCTTTGCGTCGCCGGTTTTCACCGGGTTAGCTTTTTTCGATGTTGTCTTGCAAGCTGACTATATCACGAATTATTTTCAGTGCGCAAACAAAAATAGAATATCCGATTACAGATTTGCAAGCCAGGATTCCATTTCTTCAGGGGTCTCGAAGCGAATTACTGTCAGATGAGCGTGTTCCGCTCGGGCGAACTGCTCGGGATATTCGCGCTTGCGCCGCCAGTAGGTTTTGAACAGCCAGTGCCAGAGCGAATCGTCAGACCAGAGTTTGAAATGATTGCCAAAGTTTTCGTAATTTGTTCCCCAGAGTAATTCCCGTCGCCACCAGCGGCGCAAGGTGCGGAAAGTCAGCTGCCAGAAGACTGTCCACAGAGAATAATCCAGCCAGATGACGGCATCGGCGCGTGGCCAGGAAACGTCGCGGGCTACGCTGTAATTCCCAGCCATTGCCCAGCGTGGCGCACGGGTGGCCTTATCCACGCGCGCGCGAAAATCAGTTTCAGACAAATGGTTCCAGCCTGGCAGCCAGTACAGGGCATCCAGTTCGATGAAATCCAAATCAAAGTGCTTTGACAGCCGTTCAGCCAGAGTCGATTTTCCGGAGCCGGTTGCGCCAACCACGATGATGCGCGAATAAGGGAAATCTGGGGTTGCCATTGCGCTCCTGTTTGTGACGCAAAAAGCACTTTATTATCTATAGATAGTGGTTTATTGCAACTTGAATTTAGAGTTCAAAGTAGCACTCGGACCTTAACACCAAGTGGAACTTGCTGGTAGAAGTAATACGAAGCCAACATTGTGGTAGACCTGCCAGTTACGTGACAGGCCCCGGTGGGTGGAACAATCAGCCACATAATGCAAGAAATCACATCCGGTTTGGGAGTGGTGGAGGGGTGGGCAATTGTCCCACTGACCATAATCGGGCGCATTTTCCTGGAAGTTTTTGAAAAGCAGATGTAGCCACATTACTATGGCTACATCTGCAAAGGAAGAACTAGGGAGTATTATCTTCAACCAATGGACGGTCATTCAGCGGCTGTACTGGACGGTTGTTTCCTCCAAAGATACTTTCTAGTTTGCTCAATTGCGCTGTTGACAATTCAACAGGTGTAGTCATCACGAGCCAATGTACACCTTCAGAGCAGGGAGGCGTGGTGAGAGAACCGCTATAGCGGAAGGTAGTTTGCACACTGGGTAATAAGTCAGCGGCGTTTATCGTCACTCCAGCATCTTTTACATCCGTTTTTTCGGCTGGCAGGCTTTGGATAAGGGGAGCAAATGCCGCATTTTCCGCGCCTTCTTGGAACAATATTCCAACAACAGCAAGACTGCCAGCTGCACTTTTGTGAACAATGTGCAACTCGGCGGCGAATGACTTTCCGTCAATTTCGTGCTCACCTGGCGCATGGTAATGGAATTGTGCTACATCGTAACGGGCACCATCCAACTCGATATAACTGCCAGCATCGTAATTTACTTGAACCGTATGACCATTATTTAGAATATTTACTTTGCTTGGCTGGTAATGAAAGGTAATATTCGAAAGGTCTTGCTCAATTGCCTTAGAAATATCAATGGGGGACTGACTTTTACCCGTTGTACACGTTTCATAAGCAGGATCTAGCTTGCCCCAATTTGATGGACCTTCTTCCCCTTCGTATGTCCAATGGGGCAGCGTATGAGACTCAGCAGTAGGCGTTGAAGTACTTTTAGGAGCGCAAGCACTCAATCCTAAAAACGCCACTAATAAAAGTGTTACCATTAAAAATCCAAACGTTTTCTTGTTCATTTCAATACTCATCGTGAAAAGTGATTGGAAAGATTCCACACATCTCCCTGCGTGATTCAAAAAAAATCGGGATCCAAAGTGTGGTTTGGAATTTTTCCCTCTGCTTGGGAGTATGCATAAACCCTCATGTATCAGGGTTAATCGTGCTGTTTTACCCATGGATACCGTAACTTGATATTTACCTTTTTTCTTTGTGAAAAGCGGGGACGGGGCGCGAATTATACCTTCGGCGGCAAAAAGTGAGAAGTGTCAATTTCAAGGATTGGCTTTTGTGATACGATTCATTCGCGTTGCCATCTTCTCTGCTTTGCGAGGTCTTATGTTCGAACTTCCTGATGATCAGATTGTTCCCCTTTCGAAAGAGCACGTTTTTTGGACGTGGTCGGCGCAGGCCAAAGTCAACCCCATCCCGGTTAAGCGCGCAAAAGGCGTCTACTTTTGGGATATCAACGAGAAACGCTACCTTGATTTTAATTCCATGACGATGTGCGTCAACATTGGTCACGGTGACCAGCGCGTGATTGAAGCCATGAAGGCTCAATTGGATGAGATTCCCTACGCCGCGCCCGGCATGGCGACCAAAATCCGCGCGATTGCCAGCAAAGCGGTGGCTGATGTCACTCCTGGCGGGAAATTGAGCAAGATTTTGTTCACGCTCGGCGGTGCGGATGCCAACGAGAACGCCATCAAGATTGCGCGCGCCCACACCGGGCGGCATAAAATTCTCAGCCGCTATCGCTCCTATCATGGCGCAACTGCCGGGGCGATGGCCGCCACCGGCGATCCGCGCCGCGTTTCCTGGGAGCCCAACCTGATGCCGGGCGTGGTCCATTTTCTCGACCCGTACCGTTATCGCTCCACCTTCCACCGCACCAATCCGGATATCTCGGAAGCGGATTTTTCCCGCGACTATCTCAACCATCTCGAAGAAATCATCCTGTACGAAGGCCCGCAGAGCATCGCCGCCATTTTAATGGAATCCGTTACCGGGACGAACGGCATCATTATTCCGCCCGCCGGATTTATGCAGGGTGTGCGCGCACTGTGCGATCAGTACGGCATCCTGATGATTGCGGATGAAGTGATGGCTGGCTTTGGCCGCACCGGCAAGTGGTTTGCCATTGAAAACTGGGATGTTGTGCCCGATATCATGACCATGGCGAAAGGCCTGACCTCCGCTTACGCGCCGCTCGGTGCTGTTGCCATGAAGCCTGAAATTGCCGCCACCTTTGATAACCAGGTCTTTGAATCCGGGCTGACGTATACTTCTCATCCGGTTTCGCTGGCAGCGGCGGTCGCCAATATCGCCGTCATGAAACAGGATCGTATCGTGGAAAATGCCGCCGCGCTGGGACCGGTTCTGCACAAATTGCTGACCGACCTGGGAGAATCGCATCCGTCTGTCGGCGATGTGCGCTCGATCGGCCTGTTCGGCATCATTGAAGTCGTCAAGGACCGAAAAACGAAGCAGCCCATGGCTCCCTGGAACGGCAATTCTCCCGAAATGACCGCTTTGCGCAAATACTGCCTCGATCAGGGTCTGTTCGTCTATACCCACTGGCACACCATTCTCATCATTCCGCCGCTGATTATTACCGAAGATCAGTTAAAGGAAGGTTTCGCGATCCTTGACAAAGCCCTGGAACTGACCGACAAAGCCGCCAGCCGGTAATCATTTGAGTTGATATGTGACAAAAAAATGGTTTCTTGGCGTCTTGGCCGCTTAGCTTTAAGGCGGTAAGGTTTTTGCAGTAGCAATATCGCCGGTCAAAGGAAATAATCTCATGAGCCAAAAAGCGTTTCAAGACTACTACCCTGAAAATGTTGCCCATTGTTATGGCTGTGGCCGCCTGAATGAACAAGGCTACCAGATCAAGACATTCTGGGATGGCGACGAATCTGTCACGCATTACCAACCTGAAGCCCACCACACCGCCATTCCCGGCTATGTCTATGGCGGATTGATTGCCTCGTTGATTGACTGCCACTCAACCGGGACGGCCGCTGCGGCGATGTACCGCGCCGAGGGGCGTGAGATGGATTCAGACCCCGTCTTTCGCTTTGTGACCGCTTCACTGCATGTCGACTACCTGAAACCGACTCCGATAAACGGCGTGCTGGAGATTCGCGGCAAAGTGAAGGAACTCAAAGGCCGCAAAGTTGTGATCGAATCGACGGTTTATGCCAACGGCGTCGCCACCGCGCGTGGGGAAGTGGTCGCCGTCCAAATGCCGGAAAATTTTCTGAATTCGTAGCCCTTTTCCCCTGGAGTTTTTGTGCCTGAACTGTCAGCCGATATCCTCGCCGCTTACCGCGCCCAGAGTTTTCACCTGCCGCCCGCGCCGCGTCTCCAAAACCCTGACGAAGCCCTGGCCTGGGTCAATCAGCGCGGATTTACCTTTTTCTGGCCGATCAAGGGCATCATCTTTCCCAGCCTGTGGGTCACCGTGGCCGGCGATCGTCCCGTGGCGGATGCGCACGATGACCCCGCGCACGTCACCTGGGGCTGGAAGGATGGCGCGTTGGGCCTGCGCCGCTGGTATTATGCCAAGGTGCTGCGTAAAAAAGCGACCATGATTTCCCTGGAAATTGCGCCTTATTTTTATGCGCTTTCCGAAAACTATGGTGCGCCTGAAGAAGATCACTTGACGATGTACGAAGAAGGCCGCCTGACATTGGCCGCAAAACTGGTTTACGAGGCGATTTTGAAAGAAGGCGCGCTCAATACCATCGATTTGCGCAAAGCGGCACGCCTGACCAGCAAACAGAGTGATTCTGAGTTCAACCGCGCGCTGGAAGTGCTGCAAGCCGATTTCAAGATTTTACCGGTTGGTGTGGCGCAGGCCGGAGCCTGGAATTATGCCTTTATCTATGACATCGGCGCACGGCATTATCCCGATTTACCGGAGAAAGCCCGCCATATCGACGAGGCCGCGGCGCGTGAAAAGCTGGTTGAGCTGTATTTCCGCTCGGTCGGTGCGGCGCAGCTGCGGGATGTAGTCAAGCTTTTCGGCTGGGGTCCCGAGATAACGCTCAGGGCAGTCAAACGCCTGATGGTCAGTGAGCAGGTGATGGGGGGCATCTCCTTGCAGAACCAGTCCGGAGAGTGGTACGCACTCTCGCAATTGCTCAGCGGCTAAAGCGGATGAGTTTGTCCACTTTAGCCGCAACTTATTTAATTTTGGAACGTAAATTTAAAGAAAAGGAGAAAAATCTTTCATTTTATTAATCAAGTTTTTAATAATTAATTTATGTATTGACATTATTTAATATATTGCTATAATAAATTTAGATTCGTGATTTTAATATTAATAAGGAGAATGATATGAAGAATCGAAGTCAACTTGCTTTGGGCGTTGTACTCATTTTATTGGGCGCGTGGTTTATTGCTCAGCGCCAATTTCCCGGGCTGAGCAATTGGATGGGGCCGTTCATGAACTGGCCGCTGAATGTGGTGGCGGCAGGTGCGGTTATTTTGCTGATTGGCTTGCTGCTGGGCGCGCCAGGTATGGCTGTTCCGGCGGCAATTGTCTCGGGTATCGGCGGTATTTTGTATTATCAAAATATGACCCATGACTATACTTCGTGGTCGTATATGTGGGCGCTGATACCGGGTTTTGTGGGCGTGGGTGAGATGGTGGCGGGAGGGTTGGAACGCTCGATGCGCCGAACGCGTTCGGGCATGAATCTGATCGTTACCAGCGCGGTGCTGTTTATCGTATTTGCCGCTATTTTGGGAAAAATAAACATCTTTGGCGCATACGGCCCGGCGCTTTTGCTGATTTTACTGGGAATGTGGGTGTTGGCCCGTGGTTTTTGGGGCCGGAACAGGAGCTGACATGCGACGCGGAAATATATTTTGGGGTATGGCTTTGATCGTCCTCGGCGCCTTGTTCTTTTTACAGGCGCGTGGTTTGGTTACGGATGTGCTTGGCTGGTTTTGGCCCGTACTTTTGATCATGCTTGGGGCGTGGGTGATGGCTGGGCGCTTTTTGACGCGCGCACCGGACAGCGGCGAAACCTTTTCCATCGATTTGCAGGGCGCGGCCAAGTTGGATTTGGATTTTGACCATGGCGCCGGGTCGGTCGTTTTCACCGGCGGCGCACCGGCTGGCGTGGCGATCACCGGTTCACAGGCGCTTGGCATGGATGTGAGCAGTCAACTTTCGGGCGACAGCCTGGGAGTGGATTTAAACGCCGGGCCGACCTTTATCCCGTTTCTTGGGCCGGAGAGTGGCGAATGGCGTTTCCAGGTGACCCAGGAAGTGCCCGTGGCGATCAAGGTGGACGCCGGGGCCAGCAGCCTGGATTTTGATATGACCGATATCCGGCTGACTTACCTGGGCGTGGATACCGGCGCTTCGATGCTGAAGGTCAAGCTGCCTGTCAATGCCGGGCATACCCTGGTTAATGTTGAATCAGGCGCGGCCACGGTCGATATGATTGTTCCGGAAGGTGTGGCGGCGCGCATCCGCCTTGAGCAGGGCGTTTCATCAACCAAGATTGACGAAAAACGCTTCCCATTGCTGACGGCCATGGGCAATCTGTATCAGTCCCCCGATTTCGACTCCGCGGCGAACAAGGTTGAAATCAACCTCGAAGGCGGCGCGAATTCCGTTCAGATTCGCTAAAAGTCAGGCAGGAGGATTCCATGAGACGATTTGATTTTCGTATTATTATCGGCGCCGGGCTGATGCTGCTGGGCGGCCTGATGCTGCTCGAAAAATTTGGAATTTTGCGTGGCGCCGGCGATTTGTTCTGGGGCTCGGTATTTTTGCTGGCGGCAGCCTATTTCCTGTATATTTTTGTCCAGAGTCCGCAAAGCCGTTGGTGGGCAATTATCCCGGCGATGGCTTTTTTGGGTATGGGCGGCAGCGCCCTCTTGCCCCTGGCCTTTAGCGGATTGGGCGGCGGAGCTTTCCTTGGGGCACTTGGCGCGGCATTCTTTATCATTTACATCGCAGACCGCTCACGCTGGTGGAGTATTATCCCCGGCGGGGTTTTGCTGACCCTGGCAACCATCGCCGTGTTATCCGGCACCGATCAAATTGACGAGGCCTCCGGCAGCCTGTTTTTCGTCGGTTTGGGATTGACTTTCCTGCTGGTGGCATTGCTGCCGAATCCGTTTGGGAAAATGCAATGGGCCTATATCCCTGCTTTTGTATTGATCTTGATGGGCGCTTTGCTCGGAAGCCGCTCTGCGGTCGGACTGGCTGATTATATTTGGCCCGCGGCCTTGATTATTGTCGGCTTGCTGGTGGTATTTGGCTTCTTTTTTAACAAAGAGTAAAGTCGTTCTGTCTAGCAAATTAAAAATACAAGTCCCCGCGCCATCACGACGCGGGGACTTGTATTTCCGCCCCCGGAAAAACGCTCCATCACAGCCTCAATAAAAAATCTGAAATGTCTGAATGATTAAGCTTTTTAATCCGTGTGTCTGTTGATTATTCCGCTTCAACGCGAGTAATTTCAGGGAAAAACTGACGCACGGTTCCTTCCACCCAACCATGCAGCGTGGCTGGAGAAAGGGGGCAGCCGAGACAGGCGCCGCCCAGATGTACTTTCAGCGTTGCACCGTCAAAGGAAACAAAATCAACCGATCCGCCATGGAATTGTTCAATGTAAGCGCTCAATTGATCGAGCAAGGCCTTGAGCTGTTCTTCTTTCGGGCTTGTCGTCGGGGTATTCATGGGTGTAGCTCCTTTTCCAAGCGGAGAAACATTCTCCGTAATGCCTCTGTTTATCATTGATTTGACTTGTGATTGGGCGCTGGCCCAACGCGCCGATACAGCACGCGAGAGGCGATCCATCACCAGTGCGCTGGTTTGCGGATGACTTTCCTTCAGGTTCCGTAAATCCGGGTTGCAGACAACCAGCACTTCGCAAGGCGTTACGCAGATCACAGAAGAACTGTAAATCGTGTTTCCCAGCACGGCGGACCAGCCAAAAACGCCACCCTTGTTCAAACGATTCAGTTTGATCGAATCGCCGTCGTAGGGTTTGTAATGAATATCCACCGAACCGCTGGTTAAAAGGTACAGGCAGGTTGCTTTTTCGCCTTGTTCAAAGATGACCGCTCCCGCTGTGTAAGTGCGCGTGTGGAACATCGGCGCAATGATTTTCAAATCAGCGTTGCTAAAATCTTTTAATAACGGGAAGCGAGTCAATTTCTCTAGCATTGTCTAGATCATATACCGCCTGATGCCTCATTACATAGTGGCAAACTTCCTAAAATGCCGGATATTAATCCCATTCTTTATGACATTTATTCTGCAGTGAGAATGCATATCAGTTATACTTCGCACGACATTTGTAACCTTTTCACATTTGGATCATCTAACATGACAGAAAACACCACTGAAATATCCGTTGAAGCCTTGCGTGCCGGAGATCGGACCCAATTTGCCCGCCTGGTGGACACTTATTCCACTCCCATTTATCGGTTGGGGCTCAAAATGCTGGGGAACGAGCAGGATGCAGAAGATGTGCTGCAGATTACCTTTCTCAAGGCGCTCCAGCATGTCGCAGAGTTTGAAGGCCGTTCCAGCCTGTCCACCTGGTTGTATCGGATTGCCGCAAATGAAGCGCTGATGTTTTTACGCCGTAAGCGGCCATCCATCTCTATTGATGAAGAACCGGCTGATAGTGATGGCGAAGCTCAACAGCCCCTCGAACTTGTCGATTGGGTGGCCCTGCCTGAAAGTGAGTTACTCACGAACGAGGCCAAAAAACAACTTGATCGCGCCATCGAGAGCTTGCCCGAAAAACTCCGCGTTGTCTTTATTCTGCGCGATATTGAAGGATTATCCATAAAAGAAACCGGTGACGCTTTATCCCTGACCGAAACAGCTGTCAAGACCCGCCTTTTGCGCGCCCGCCTGAATTTGCGCGAACAACTTTCGGTATATTATGGTGAGCGCTTGAGTGAGGAAAATTAGTATGAACCATGACCATTCCACCTCCTGCAAAGACTTATTGAGCAATCTGTCCGATTATATTGACGGCGATTTGAACGATGAACTTTGTCAGGAACTTCAACGTCACATGGCAGGTTGTGAAAACTGCCGCGTGGTGTTTGATACCATGACCAAAACCATTTATTTATACCGCGCCAGCACTCAGGAAACGGTACTCCCGGTGGATGTTCGTGGGCGGCTGTTTGAAACGCTTCATTTGGATGACTTGCTCAAGCCGAATTCCTGATTTGCCACCTTTCACATGGCAATGCATCCAAATATACTAAACGAGCTTGCCCCCAACGCCTCGCTGATGCCCCGTTTCGACGAAGCGCCAGCCCCGCGGTAGCCTGTCCGGCGCGGCTCACTCTGTCCACAATGCGACAGCGCGCAATTGGATTACAACGGCCTGCTCGATCTGGAATGTCCCAAGTGCGGATATACGGAAAGATCAGGCGGCAGCTGTACCTGATAAATCGGAAATTCCACCCCGTGTGGGTGAATAACTTTAGCAAGCGGAAGCCCAACTTCCGCAAGGAGTATGAATGGAAAAATTGCTTCCCGAAGATATCGTCGGACAAATCCGCGAGGTATTCCAGCAGTTGAAGAACCCGGTGCAGGTTTTGCTGTTTGTTTCACAGGAAAACTGTGATTACTGCGAATCGACGCGTCAATTGCTTGAAGAAGTCAGCGAGCTTTCAGATCAGATTTCACTCAGCGTGCATGACATGGCTGAAGAAGCCGACCTGGCGAAGCTCTATCGGGTGGAAGGAAAAGCCCCGGCGATTGTTTTCGCCGCCAAGGAAGGCGATCAAATTACCGATTACGGTATCCGCTACCTGGGTATTCCTTCCGGGCATGAGTTCACCACCCTGATTCAGGATTTGATCCTCGTTTCCGGGCGTGACTCTGGCCTTTCGGAGCAGATGCGCACCTATGTCAAAGCGCTGACAAAACCGGTTCACCTACAGGTTTTTGTCACCCCTACCTGACCGTATTGCCCGCGAGCCGTGCTGCTCGCACATCAGATTGCCATGGAAAATCCGGCGATGGTACTTGCCGAGGGAGTTGAAGCCACCGAATTTCAGGAACTTTCTGAAAAATATATGATCAGCGGCGTGCCTGATACCGTTATAAATGACAGTGCCGGGCGCGTAGTTGGTGCAGTCCCGGAACAGAATATGCTCGCAGAATTAATGCGCGCTTTGGGAAAATAATCCATAAACCCTGACAGGCTTAATCAGCCTGTCAGGGTTCTGATAGGTAGGAAACTTTGTCCACAATAAAGATTGCCGCCGTCACTGATGACGGCCAGATTTTGAGTAATCATTTTGGCATGGCCGGGCAGTATCTGGTCATTGAAGCGGTTGATGGGCTGATTGTCAAGCAGGAAATCCGTCAGAAGCCGCACCACGCTGTTCACCCTGATCACAGCAAGGAACATGTCCATAGTGACCAGTTGCACGAAGATATGTTCGCCCCGATCCGCGATTGCCAGGTTTTGCTGGTGGGTGGAATGGGCAGCGGCGCACACCAGAAAGCTGTCAGCGCCGGGTTGGAGATTGTGTTGACCGGCGGCGTTATCGCGGAAGCGGCGCAGAGCTACTTGAGCGGCGCAGCCATCAGCAATGATTTACGGCTGCACCGTCATTAGGAGGAGATATGTCTGATCGCAGACAGGAGCTTCGCGAAAAAAGGAAAAAAGATCAGCGTACACAAAACCTGATTATGATGGTGGTCGGCGTCGGGTTGGTTTTAATCGCCATCGCTGTTTTTTTGGCTATCCCCACGGCGCAGGCCCAAGTCGAGCAGTTGGGCGATTCCGCTGTCATCCCGGCCGCGGTCGATTTTCCTGTGCCCGAAGTTAAGATAACCGATTTGAATGATAAGCCGGTGGCCCTCTCTGATTTCGCTGGTCAGGTGATTTTGTACAATGCCTGGGCGACCTGGTGCCCGCCCTGTAAGGAAGAGATGCCGACGCTGGAGGCTTACTTTCAGGCGCAGAAGCAAAATGGTTTTGTGATCGTGGCGATTGAAGATGGCTCGCCGGTTGCTGAAGTTGCGGCGTTTGTGAAAGATCACGGCCTGACTTTTCCGGTCTGGCCGGACACGACCTGGGTGGCGACGACGGCTTTCAAGACTGAAGCTCTGCCGACTTCCTTCGTGATTGATCGTAAAGGCACCGTGCGCCTGACGTGGACGGGGGCGATCACGCGCGCTGCGCTGGAAAAATATGTCACCCCAATTATTGAAGAGCAGTAGGAGAGACTGAATGGACGCAAAAGTAACCTGGAGCCAGGGAATGAGCTTTACCGGAACGGCCGGGACGGGTTTCAGCGTGCAGCTTGGCGCGGATCCGGGTGTTGGCGGCGCGAATGATGGTTTTCGACCGATGGAACTGATGGCCGTCAGCCTGGCGGGATGCACCGCCATGGACGTGATTTCCATCATTCGCAAAAAGCAGCAGGATGTGACCGGGTTTGAAGTGCAGGTCAAGGCCAGCCAGTCTGAGTCTCATCCGCATGTCTTTCAACAGGCGCAAATTCTGTACCAGGTCAGCGGCCATGGTGTGGACGAATCGGCTGTGCTGCGCGCCATCGAGCTTTCGGCGCTGAAGTATTGCCCGGCGCAGGCTATGCTCTCGAAGGTTATTCCGATCACTTTGCATTATGAACTCTACGAGGACAAAGGCGGCGGAACCAGGGAACTGGTGAAGCAAGGCCAGTGGACGCCGCCAGCGGCATAAGAGAATCAAAAAACGGATTGCTTTCGCAGTCCGTTTTTTGATTCATGCGCCGGTTTGCGCTGATTATTGTTGGCTGGATGTAATCAGGCTTTTGCCTTCTCCTTTATCCGAGGCGGTGACGGTTTGCGAGAAGCGCTTGAGAAAGCCTTGATAGGCCGTGCTACCATCATGGACGGCCCAGCCTTCCATGACGAAGGGCACAGGGCTGTCAGCCAGAATCCATTCGCCGTTGTATTTGCGGGCGATGTGAACGTGCGTACCGGTCACTTCGCCGCCTTCACAGGAAGCATGCCCGATCCGGTCGCCGGTGTTGACCTTCGTCCCGGCCGGGATATGGTCAATGGTGGCCAGGTGCAGGTAGAAAATATCCCAGCCGGTTCTTTCGTCGCCATCGCCATCCAGGTCGAGCATGGTTCCATCCACTTCCGAGCGGGCGATGACGCCGGGCGCCATCGCTGTCACCCAGTCGTTGGACAGGCCGCATTCGGCCACGCCGTTCGGGGCGAAGTCGATGGCGGCGTAAGGCTCACCTTTGCCCCAACCGGTGTGCGGACCGCCGGTGTAGTTCCAGCTTTTTCCACGTTCAAAAGGTAGGGTGAAGGTCGGTTGTGTCAGGCTGCCGGGGATGAAGGGCGTCACGCTGTTCGTCGTGGCTCCGTTTTGCCAGGGATCGCCGAATAAGACCTTATAAGTTTGCGCCAGGCCGCCGGGACCGGTCATCTGGTCGTACTGCGGAGAAGAATATTGCTGCGCAAAAACGAATTGCAGGGAGACTGTTGCGGCGTTTTGCCAGGGATCGGGTCTTTCAATCCGGCCATCGGGATGCTCAAACTCGATCAGCGCGCCGCGCCGCCAGCCGTAATACCCGTTGTTGAGGATGTTTGCCAGCCAGACAAGCTGCATGTAAACGCCGGCATGGAACTGGTCATTGTAGCCCAGCAGGTACTCGGTATTGGGAGTATTGGGGTTGCTCAGGGCTTGAGAATAATATTCGAGCATCGCCAGCAGCAGGCGTGGACTGACGCTGAAGTTGGTGGAGACTAGCTTGACGATCTCTGCGCCACTGCGCGGGCCATCCCCGAGCTGGCCGATATAATTTTTGAACCAGCCTGGCTGCGAATTGACGAAGGCGGTGATGTCGAAATCCACTTGATCCGGGCCGTTGATAAACAGGCTGTCCGGCAGAATTTGATACGGATTGCCCCATAAGGCCTTGAAATAGATCGGAATTTTCATCGGCATGCCGGGCGGCATGGTGCTGGCGTTCTGCGGGATGATGGGATTGGCCGTGCGGATTTCGGCTTCCGTGGTGTTAAAACGCGCTGCCAGCGCCGGGAGCGTATCGCCGTTTTGGGCGACGTAATCAACCAGTTCACCGGGTCCAAAAGGCGGACGGGTGGGCAGTGGTGTGAAGATCGCGGCAGGGGTGGGAAAAGCCGGGGTGGACGGTGAGACAGGTGTGGGGGCTGTGCTTTGCGGCGCTCCGCAAGCTGCCAGCAGTACGATCAGGCACAGCAGCAGGCCGGTCTCGCGGCGTCGTTGACGTTCGGTGGGGTTCATTTTTTTGCTCGAATTACATTTGTTTCAAACGTTCCGGAAGTACTGGCTTCAACAATTTTGTCGTCCTTGGTGAGCGTGCCTTTGTATTTGACCAAACCTTTGTGGGCGATCCAGCCATCCATGTTGAAAGGCATGGGGCCATCGGCCAGCATCCACTCGCCGTTGTATTTGCGCGCGATATGGACATGGGTGCCGGTTGAGATGCCGCCCTCGCACGAGGCGTGACCGATATGGTCATCCTTTTGCAAAACCGTGCCCTGCTGCGCTTTGCCATCGCTGCGGATGTGCAGGAACATGATGTCCCAGCCGGTTTGTTCATTGCCATCACCATCCAGGTCAAGGATGACCACACCGGTCGCGGTGCGCGCCACTACTCCGGCCGCTGGAGCCACGACCCATTCATTTGACTCGACGCAACCGGTGATATCGGCAGCGGGGGCGAAATCGAGCGCCGCCAGCGCGCCTTTTTCTTCCCAGGCGGAGTGCGGCCCGCCCGTGAAGGCCCAGACTTTACCCGGCACGAAGGGCAGACTCAGCTCGGGTTGGGTCAGGTTATCGGGGATGGCTGGTTCAAAAGCGGCGGACCGCTCCCAGGTTGGACCGAACATTTTTGCGTACAAAGCCGGGAATCCGCTTGGGGCGACGGCCTGTTCCCATTCGGTGCGCGTGTGTGTTTGAGAAAAATAATACTGGATGGCGGCTGTCCCGGCGTTCAGGTTGGGATCAAGGCGCATGGTCGAACCATCGATAAAAGTAAGCTCGATCAAGTCGCCAGAGCGCCAGCGGTAAAAGCCATCCGAAAGCGTGCCCGAGGCCCACATCAACTGTCGAAACAGGCCGCGATAGCGATAATCGACATATCCAAGCGGATATTCATCCTGAGCAAGGTTGGTGGGTTTCCCCAGCACCCAGTGGCTTTCGTATTCGATAATCGCCAGCAAAATCCGTGGGCTGAGTGAATTTTCCTGTGCCAGGCGCTCAACAGCCTGCGCGCCATTCAGCGTACCGCCGCTCATGACGTATTCTGTGTAATACGCTAAAAACCCGTTTTGCACGTTGACGTATTCCATGATGTCAAAGCCAATGGTGGCTGGGCCAAGCACAATTTCGCTATCGGGGATGGTGCGCTTCGACGGGCTGAACTCAACAGCAGCACTCCTTTTGGGAATGAGCAGCAGGGTGCCAATTGGAATCAGCGCATCTTTTGGAGGTAAAACCACGTCCGAGATGATTTGATCTGCGCTGATGCCGAACCGATTCATCACCGCGTTAAGCGTATCCCCGCTCTGACTCTGGTAAACGTCCATCGGGCCGGAAGTATTAATCGGCGGGAGAGTGGCGGTGGCTTGTGGCGGTTGGCTGGGGAGCATACCGGGCGTGGGTGACCCAGGGACGGGTAATACCATTAAAGGAGTAATACTGGGCGATGGCGCGAGGCTGGGAATCAGCGGCTGAGTCGCCACGACTGCGGTAGTTGGGGAGGCTGCTAGCGGGGTAGGGGTGTTGGGTAAACCCCACAGGCCTGAATTTCCGGCGCAGGAGGTTAATAAGGTGGTAATAATGGCAATTAGAATAAAGCGAGGAGTTTTTACCATAAGTCGCCGTGATTATACCAGCAGGGGTGGCGAGGAAAAATGACATGTCCATTATCGGAAATGCAATTTGGCTATTGCAAGGGAACCTTTCTTGTAACATAATATCTATCAGTCACCCACGCAAGCGAGGAGCATATGCATAAAAATCGGATTTTCATTTCTGTTCTTTCCATCTGGCTGGCGCTAATAAGCTGCAACCTGCCACAAAGCATTGTACCCCAGGCAGCGGCGAATGGTTCAAGCGCCGATCTCACAGCCACAGCGATGGCGGCTTCCGTTCCGGGAAGCGTGGTCAGTACCAACACGCCGGTCGTCGCGGCGGCTACCCTGGCAGCCGCCACACTTCCACCAGAATCCACGGCAACCCTGACGCCTTCGCCTACGCCCTGTCTACCGGCTGTCGTGGCGAATTCGTCGGTTAATGTCCGCTCCGGGCCGGGGACGGTCTATCCCACGGTTGGCGCCCTGGCTCAAAATGGCAGCGCGCCCATCGCTGGCAAAAGTGCGGATGGAACCTGGTGGTACATTGATTTTGCTGGTGGCATCGGCGGGCATGGCTGGGTATCTGGTGGTGTTGTTACGGCGGCTTGTGTGCCAGCCACCGTGGCGATTATTGCCGCGCCGCCTACTCCGTTGCCGCCCAGCGGTACCTGCAAGGATGGTTATGTCTTCAGATTGGCGCGTTCAAGCGACAAGGTCTGTGTGCCGCCCGCTTCCAAAGCCCAGGCTGATGCGGATAACGCCGCCGCTGATTCGCGTAAGATTGTTGCCGTGTACGGTGCGGATGCCTGCGTGGAGGGATATGTCTGGCGCGATGCTTTCACGGTCGATCACGTTTGCGTCACAG
Source organism: uncultured Anaerolineae bacterium (assembly GCA_903838415.1). Taxonomy (GTDB): domain Bacteria; phylum Chloroflexota; class Anaerolineae; order Anaerolineales; family Villigracilaceae; genus UBA5195. The sequence continues at coordinate 22,046 of CAILYI010000138.1, forward strand.
CGGCTGTGCGCAGCCAGGCGGCGGCGGATAATGCTGCGGCGGCTTCGCGCTGGGTGGCCGGCGCCTACGGGCCGCATACCTGCATTGCAGGCTTTGTCTGGCGTGAGGCGGGGGCTGGCGATGATGTTTGTGTGGAGGCTTCTGTGCGGGCGCAGGCGCAGTCTGATAATGCTGCCGCCAGTTCCCGTCAGGCTATCAACGCTTCTGGCCCAGATGCCTGCATCCCGGGGTATGTCTGGCGGGATGCTTACTCGGGTGACCATGTCTGCGTGACGGCGGCGGTTCACAGCCAGGTGGCGGCTGATAATGCCGCTGCTGCCAGCCACACATGGCCGTAGGATAAAGCCTTAGCGTTGGATAGCGTTGATGGCGCTGCTTCCGTCCCAGGCTTCGACTGAGACCCCGTTGCGGGTCAGCCAGCCATCGTATTCCACTTCGCTGCCAGTGGAAACGAAACTATCCAGCACAAATGGAATGTTTGGGTCGGCAGCAGGAATCCAAAGGCCGTTGTAGCGCCGGGCGAGGTGCAGGTGGTCGGCGTTGGCCAGCCCGCCTTCGCAGGAAGGATGGCCGATGTTATCGCCAACCTTTACGTGGGCTCCGGGCTGAACCCGGCCGCGGCTTTCCATGTGCATATACAAAATGGTCCAGCCGGTTTGTTCCAGTCCGTCGCCATCTAGGTCTTCGACCACCGCGCCGTGATCGGCGCGAATGATCAGGCCGGGGGCGACGGCTGTCGTCCAGGCCTCGCTGGGGCCGCAGCCGATCGGATCACCGGGCGGGGCGAAATCGAGCGCCGCCCAGGCTGTGCCTTCGTCCCACCCGGCGTGCGGGCCGCCGGTATATTGCCAGATTTCGCCAGCGCGGAAGGGCAGAGTCAGCGTGGGTTGAGTCAGACCGGCTGGCAGCAGCGGCTCAATCGCCCAATCAAAGGGATAGCCGTACATCATGATGTAGGTGGCATACAAACCTTTGGGACCGGTATCAATCAGCCAGGATGATTGGTCATCGAGCTTGGCAAACAGATTTTGAATCCCCGCCGTGCCGGGATTAATTCCTGGCTGCGGGATGATTTCTGTCCCATCAGCCAGAATCCAGGATTGGATTTTGGATTCCTTCCACCGATAAAAACCCTGATTGAGCATATCCGCCGCCCAGGTGAGCTGGCGGTATAGTCCTTGATGAAAATCATCCACATAACCGATCGGGGTATACGTGGTGGATGGAGCCGGGTTGGGATTGGTGACCCACTGGGCGCGATATTCCAGCATAGCCAGCAGCAGGCGCGGATTGACCGAGTAGTTTTGTGCCACCCTGACGACGATTTGCGCGCCGGTCAGCGTTTCCCCGTTAACATCCTGGGTGTAATAGGCCAGGTAGCCGCTCTGTTTTTGGATAAAAGCTTCCACATCCAGCAGGCTGCTCAAGGGGCCGTAGATCAACTCCGAATCGGGGATGATTTTGAAATAGTCTGCCGAGGCAAGCTGTGGGACGGCGGCGATGATGGGGGCTTGTTGTCTGGTGAAAACCGGGATGATGAGCGTGTCGCCGGGATAAATGATCGTATCTGCGCTCAGATTGTTGGTCGAAAGCAGTTCCTCAGTCGTAATGCCAAACTGACTGGCAATCGAGGCTGGATAATCGCCCTGCTGGACAGTGTATGACAGCGGGCCGGGCGTGGGTAAGAATTGTTGGGCCACCTCGCCGGGCAGCGGTGTGAAGGTTGGCAGCAGAGCTCCGTTGGCGGTTGGGCTGGCGATGGGGACGCCGGGCGCGCGCGTAGGCGGCAGATAGGTCATTACCGGTATGCCCGTGGGTTGGTTGGGATTGGCAATCGGCGCGACCGGGGTGAAATGGGTGTTGACTGGCGCGGAGCGCGTGCAGGAAGTGAGCAACAGAGTCAGAAGGATGAGGGCAGACAGGAATGAGCGCATGGCGGTGATTATACTCAAGTGGGATGATGGATGTGGAAAAACAAGCAGGGAAATGAATTAATGAATTGGATGCGATTTCTATCGGAGATTGAAGCGGCCCACTAAAAAATAGCGACCTAACTTGAGCGTTAAGCCGCTATTTTGAAATCTCGTCTGGCCCGAACTGTGATCAATTATCCGCCCCAGGGCATGCCTGCATACAATTCAAAGACTTTATCGTGCAGGTGTTTGAAGAAGCGCTCATGGCCCGATTCCCAGTGTGCCAGCATCTCCAGCACCTTTTTGACATCGCCCTCGGTATTCTTTGCGGCCATGGCATAAAATTCGGCGAAATCACGCTCGATCAGGTAAGCCATCCGCAGCACTGGCAGGTCTGCCACCATTGATTCGGCCACGCTCTGCTCGATGTTTTCATTTTCTGCGCGATCGGCAAAGAAAACGGCTTTCGGAAGTTCGCTCATTTCGCTTGTCACGCCCGCATTCTGCGCTGCAAGCTGTGCGGCGATAAAGTCGATGTGTTTTTGCTCTTCAGCGGCGATGGCTTTGAAGGCGCCCGCCGCCGCAGCATTTTGCAAGCGGTCGGCGTTCTCACTAAAAAACCGCTTGCCTTCATACTCACGTTCGAGGGCGTATTCCAGAACTTTGATAACGTCCATTTTTCCTCCGGGCTGATAAAACTAAACCTTCTCCACGCTGACGGCGCAAACCTTATATTCCGGGATTTTTGAGACCGGGTCGAGCACGGCCTGGGTCAATTCGTTGGCCGAGGCTTCAGGGAAGTGGAAATTGGCATAGACCATTCCTGGCGGGACTCGATCCGTTACCCAGGCTTTGGCTTCAATCGCGCCGCGTCGAGACGTAACCCGTACCCATTGATCTGGCGCCAGTCCCATTTTTTCGGCATCCCAGGGACTGACTTCGATCAGCGCCTCGCTGTAAAGTGTCATCAGGCTTTCGGCGCGACGCGTCATCTCGCCGCCATGCCAGTGATACAGCACGCGCCCGGTACTCAGCACAAACGGATAGGTGTCATCGGGTCTTTCGGCGGGCGGAATGTGATCGATGGGCATGAATTTGCCCAATCCGCGTGCGAACTGCTTGGTATGCAGAATCGGCGTCCCTGGGTGTTCAGTGTTTGGAACCGGCCACTGCAATTGTTCGCCGCGTTCCAGCCGTTCGTGGGTGATTCCGGCATAGGAAGGCGTCAGCGCATTGATCTCGGTCATGATCTCGGTTGGAGAGTGATAATCCCAGCCGGACCATAAACCAGTTTGTGTGTTCTGTAAATCGAGCTTCGTAATTCTTCGTCCATCCGCCAAAATTCGCACGGCGATGTCACGAATGATCTCCCAATCCTGTCGCGATTCGCCCAGCGGTTCGATGGCCTGATGCACCATCTGCACGCGTCGCTCGGTGTTGGTGAACGTGCCGGTTTTTTCGACAAATGTCACACCCGGCAGCAGCACGTCCGCGTAGTGCGAGGTTTCAGTCGGGAAAATCTCCTGCAAAACGACAAAATCTACGGCTTCCAGGCAATGCCGGATGTGTTTAGTGTCCGGGTCAGACATGATCGGGTCTTCGGCGAGAATATACAGCGCGTGGACTTTGCCTTCCAGAATGCCGGGCATCATTTCGGTGACCGTCAAACCGACGGTGGACGGCAGACCATGAATCAGGCCCTGCTCGTCGATCGTCCGTGGTTCAGCGTCCAGGCCCCAAGCCGCCGCGAACTTCTTGCGCACTTCTTCATTGGTCACCGGCTGATAAGCCGGGTAGACGTTCGGTAAGCCGCCCAGGTCGCAGGCGCCCTGCACGTTATTTTGTCCGCGCAGCGGGTTGACGCCGCCGCCGGGTTTGCCCATGTTGCCGAGTAGCATTTGCAGGTTGGCCAGCGTCATCACGTTGCGGACGCCGGTGATGTGTTGTGTGATGCCCATCGCCCACATCACGGCCATCGGTTTGGCGGTGCCCATGATTTCGGCGGCTTCATATAGTTTTTCCACCGGGATTCCGGTGATGGCGCTGACTTTATCGGGTGGATATTGTTCCACCGTTGCCCGGAATTCGTCAAAGCCTTCGCAGCGTTCCACGATAAAGGTTTTATCTTCCCAACCCTTTTCCAGGATGATGTACATCAACCCGTTTAACAGGGCAATATCCGTTCCCGGGCGTTGACGTAGGTGCAGCGTGGCGTAATCGGTCAAGTCAATCCGGCGTGGATCAGCCACGATCAGCTTTGCGCCGCGTCGCAGAACCGCCTGGCGCAGCATTGCGCCAAAAACGGGATGTTGTTCAGTGGTATTGGAACCGATGACGAACAGCGCCTGTGCATTGGCCGCTACATCGTCCATCGAGTTGGACATGGCACCCGAACCGAAGGAAGTCGCCAGACCGGCGACGGTGCTGGAGTGTCAGAGACGGGCGCAATGGTCAATGTTGTTCGTCCCGATGACCTGTCGTGCCAGTTTATTCATCAAATAGTTTTCTTCGTTGGTGCATTTGGCCGAGGTGAGAATACCAACGCTGTCAGGGCCGAAATTATCGCGGCTTTCGCGCAGTTTGCGGGCCGTGATGTTCAAGGTCGTCTCCCAGTCGGTTTCAACCCACTCGGACGACGAGCGGTTTGTCGTTCTTGGTTCACCGTCCAGCAAGTATTTCCGCACCATCGGCTTTGTCAGCCGTTCGGCGTGATGGACATAATCGTAGCCATAGCGTCCCTTCACGCACAGATGCATCCCATTGACCGGGGCATTGGGGTTTGAAGTGACACGAATGATCTTGCCGTCCTTTACGTTCAGGTCAAACTGGCAGCCGACGCCGCAATACGCGCAGGTTGTGGTGACCAATTTATCAGGTTTTCCCGCACCGATCGAGGGCTTGTTATCCAACGCGCCGGTGGGGCAGTACGCCACGCACGCGCCACAAGATTCGCAGCGCGCTGTCAGCATATCGGTATTGGCACCGGGGGAAACTTCAGAGTCGAATCCGCGCTTGGTCAAACCCCACACAAAACGTCCCTGCACTTCTTCGCAGGCGCGCACGCAGCGGTTGCACAAAATACATTTGTTCAGGTCCACCCAGACCACCGGGTTGGGGTCGCTGTCCACTTTGTAGCGCGGTTCGGAGGATTGGGTTTTTGTCGCATCCAACCCAAAGTGACGCACCCAATGCATGAACTGAGTCTCGTCTTTTTGGCCGTTCTCGTATCCGCTATCGTGATAGGCGAACAGCAAAAACTCGAGAATCTCGCGCCGGGATTTGAAGAGCGCCTCGCTTTCGGTCGTCACTTCCATGCCCTCGCTGACGGGCAGCGCGCATGAGGCGGCCATCGCGCGCGCACCCTTCACTTCCACCAGGCATAACCGGCAGCCGCCGTAAGGCGTCAAATCGGGGTGATCGCACAGGGTTGGGATGGTGAATCCGGCCTTTTCGGCGGCGCGCAGCACCATTGTCCCTTCGGGAACGTCGACCGGCGTGCCGTTGATGATCAGATGTGTCATGGATGCCCTCCCGGCATTTTCCTTTGGATGCTAACGCTCAAGCCATTCTACAATTAATTGGACAGCTTCCTCAACCAGCGCTCCCGTTTCGACGGAAAGTTCGCGCTCGAACCCGAACCTGTATCCACGCACTGACAGGAGTACTGCCTCGGGCTTTTTCCCGTAAATCGTTTCACACATTGACGATAGCGATTGCGCCGTCAGATGGTGTGTAAACGGTGAACGCTGGAACTCACTCTGCACGTCGATCAGGCGCACTGGCTGAGGAACGTCGCCGGTATGCGCATCCACAAAACAGACGCGCTCATAGTTGCTGATGTCCTCCGCCATTTCAGGCGTCAGCTGTAGAAAAAAAGCGAAATCCAGACGGTCGTTGGCTGGGAATTCATCCTCGTAAGATGACGATGTCGGGATTCCCAGTTTGAGGGCGAGTGCGTGCATGATGTGCCACGCCACACCGTCATCCTGTCGGTCTGGATTTCCATAACCAAGAATGAGGCTGCGGTTCAAATCTTAGTGACCGTATCCTGTTCCCATGATGTAGTTCTCCAACTGCACGATCGTACCTTTCTGTACTTCGAGCAGCCCTTCGGCCAGGCCGCGGATGGAGACGATCCCTACGATATTATCCTGCTCAAGGACAGGCAGGTGGCGCAGGTGGTAGGTTCTCATCAGTTGAGCGCATTCTTGCAGTGAGGTCTCCGGCTTGACCATGACCAATTTTCTGGTCATAAAGTCACCGACGATCATCTCCTTGGCGGAGTGACCTTTGATTTCACCCTGGCGGGCATAGTCGCGTTCAGTAAAAATACCGACGATCTTGTCATCTTCCGTAACGAGCACTGCGCCAGTATTGCCCTCAGCCATCGTTTCCAGTGCCTTCAAAACGGTGTCGGAGGTGGCCACGGTGTAGACCTTTGTATCGTTTTTCTCACTCAGTAGTTTACGAACTGTTGCCATGGTTTATCCTTTTAGGTTGGCCCCGGTCGCAGTCCGGGGTGGTAAAAATTGTGAATAGGACCCCGATCTTTGCCCGGGGAAATGGTTACACCAAATTGCATAATCCGATCAACCCTATTTTACGGTTGAATGTATTCTGGCGTAGGTAACGAAAAACCCGTTTTCCTGGTGATGTTTGGCATGCAGTCGATGATGTACCGGGAAAACGGGTCTTTTTTGATTGTGATTAGTCTCGCGTGATCGTTTTGACTAATTCGCCTTCCGGGCCAATGATGTCGAGCTGAATGGGCATCTGGCCGACGGCGTGCGTGGAGCACGAAAGGCATGGATCATAAGCGCGGATGGCGGCTTCAACCCGGTTGAGCATGCCTTCCTGCACATCCGGTCCCTTGACGTAGGTTTTGGCGACGCTGTCAACGGCGTTGCTCATGGCCCAGTTATTGTGCCCGGTTGAGACGATCAGATTCACCTTGAGCAGCTTGCCGTGCTCGTCCGCGGTGTAATCGTGGATGAGCGTTCCTCGCGGGGCTTCGATGACGCCTACGCCGTGTCCGGTGTAGTTTTTGCGGGTGTTGAGAATGTCGTTGCTCAGGATATCCTTGTCATCGCACAAGACGCGGACGCGCTCGGCAGCGAACAGGGCCTCGATCAGGCGGGCATAGTGATAGTAGAGCGTATTTTCAACCGGTTTGCCATTGTTGAGCGCTTTGAAGATTTTCAGCTCCTCGTTTGCCAGCGGAGTGTCAATCTTTTCGGCGATATTCAAGCGTCCCAGCGGGCCGACGCGATAGACGCCGCCCGGGAAACCGAGTTTCTTATAATATGGGAATTTGAGATAGGACCAGGGTTCCACGTGCTCGGAGATGATGTCCAGATAGTCTTTCCCATCGAATCTCTCCAGGTCCTGACCGGTCTGGTCAATCAGGCGGATATCGCCGTCGTACAGTTCCAGGCCGTTTTCGGGCGTCACGAGACCAAAATATCCGGTGGGGAAGACGGCAAACTTGTTGATGTCTTCCATGTTCCGTCCGGCCCAATCCTTCATGATCTGCAGGCCGATTTGCAGCGCGCCGATCGCGTCATCCACACCTGAAAGAATGGTGTCGCGTTCCGAAGCCAGCAGGGATTTGTTGACGCCGCCGGGAACGGCAAAGTTGGGATGAATACGGCGTCCGCCCAGGGTTTTGATGATTTCCTGTCCGAATTTGCGCAGCATGACGGCTTTGACTGTCAAACCAGGATTCGCACCGATCAAACCGACAACGTTGCGGATCTCGGGAGCGGCATCAAAACCGAGCAGCAGATCCGGTCCGGCCAGTTCAAAGAAGTGCATGCCGTGGCTCTGGATAATCTGTCCCATGTGCATCAATTCGCGCAGCAAATTGGCCGGGCGGGGCGGAGTCTGGCCCGTCAGGGCGTCATTGGCCTTGGCGGCAGCCAGGTGATGGCTGACCGGGCAAATTCCGCAGATGCGCGGGGTAATGGAGGGCATTTCAAAATACAGGCGGCCTTCGCAGAATTTCTCAAAGCCGCGAAATTCGTTGACGTGCATCAGGGCATGGTCCACCGTGCCATCATCCTTCATGTGGATGGTGACCTTGGCATGTCCTTCGATCCGGGTAACGGGTTCAATTGTAATTTTTTGTGTGGTCATAACAGCCTCGGCTTAGTGCCAGTGCAACAGCTCATCTTTGAGTTCTGGTTTGCGGCCCTGGGCCAGTTCCGCCAGGACATAGAAAATCACATCCGCATCGGGCGGGCAGCCGGGAACGTTGTAATCTACCGGGACAACCTCGTGCAGCGCGCGGGTTTTGGTCATCGTCGCCAACTCGGGGTCATTTGGAATCTGGCTGCCGGGCTCATTGCTCTCGGCATCCACATACGCGCGTTGCAGGGCTTCCTGCACGCCGCAGAAGTTGCGCATGGCCGGGACGCCGCCAAACACGGCGCAATCACCCAGCGCAACCAGGATTTTGGAGCGTTGGCGCATTTTATGGGCCACTTCCTCGTTGGCGGTGTTGTTGATGCCGCCTTCGAGAACACCCACATCCACACCGGAGGCATCCGGTTCTTTCAGGTCCGTAATCGGGGTGGAGCGTAGATCAGCCAGTTCAACGATTTGCAGGATGCGCTCATCCATATCGAGCAGCGACATGTGACAACCGGCGCAGCCGCACATCCAGTCAGAAGCAATCTTGGGTTTTGTCATTATTTTCTCCTTTAGCATCTCTCCCGCAGACGGGAAAGATGAACTGGCTCCGTTAGTTAAACGCCACGCTCGATTTGCGTTCGTGGAGAACCTTTTGCCAATCCTGTTTGATCGGCATATTCATGCGCATGGCGATCTCCGCCAGAACCGCGCTGTTTTCCCGAATACTTTCAGCCGCGTCCACGGCTTTTTCAGCCTTTTGCACGCGCCCGTCCATGTTGACGTAATGCCCGGTCTGTTCCGACCAGATCGTCACCGGCAGCACGACATCCGCTTTCTCGGTCAGCGTCGACTCGTAAGCAGCCTGAACCACCAGGTACGGTGCCTTTGCCAGCCGCTCGACCAGGCGCTTCGAGACATAATCATCACCGATGGCCGCGTAAACCGCCTGTTGACCGTTCAATGCAAACTGCTGATCGAGACGGAATTGGGCGGCCGCCACGCTGTTGGCTTCACCCTTGACGGAAATCAAGCCAGCCCGTTCACTATCCACCGCGCCGACGAGTTTCGCCAGGTTCAGGATGGCTTCCACCAACTTCTCATCGCGCTGAGCGGTGATGCCCTTACCGAACAAAATCACCGGGCTGACGGCGTTCGCCAACATCCGGGCGGTTTTCGTCAGCGTTTCGACGGAAACGCCGCTGGCCTTGACGGATGCCGCAATCACCTTGTCTACATCGGGAATGGTCAGCGGTGTGCGTCCAAGTTCTTCTTTGACGATCACAGCCTGCATGCCTTCGATGAGTGCCAGATCGCTGCCCATGGCGGGTTTGAGAGAAACATCGGCAAACTGGTCCAGTTCGCTCTCTTCGGGATCGACATTGACCAGGCGCATGCCCTTGGGCAAGGCGCGCTTAATCATGAACCCGGCCACCATATGACTCTTGGCCACGTTCGCGCCGATGCACAGCACCATATCCGCATTGCGCAGGACATCCAATTTGCCTTCAAAAGCGCCATTCTTTTCAGCGACCTGATTGATGGCCGCGGTGGTCATGCCTTCTTCGACGCTGGTCACCATCGCGCTCTTGAAACCGTCGGCGAATAGTTCTTTGAACATGGCCATGGCTTCAACGGGCAGGCGGGTGGAGGCGATCGCAGCCAGGCCGTCATGTTCTTTACCAGCCAGCGGTTTGAGCCTGTCAGCGACTGCGCCCAGGGCTTCGTCCCACGAAACCGGCGTCAGTTTGCCGTCTTTTTTCATCAGGGGTGAGTTGATTCTTTGGCGGGCTTCGTTCATCGGGTCGTACCGTCCGTGCTCACAGAGTACGCCGCGATTCACAGCTCCGTCCCAGTCGCCTTCGATGCGGACGATGCGGTTATTCCGCACGATCAGTTTGATGCCGCAGCCGACTGAGCAGCCCGCGCAGACGGATTTGATTTCCGTCATGGATTCATCATGGCCCTGATAGGCGCTGGTGCGGTCGATCAGCGCGCCAGTGGGGCAGACTTGAACGCAGGTGCCGCATTTGATGCAGGTGCTTTCGCCCAGCGGAACGTTGGTGTCGGCCACTACCAGGGTGGCTGCGCCGCGTTCGGCCATGGTCAGGGTGAAGTTACCGGCCAGTTCGCCGCAGGCGCGTACGCAGCGACGGCACAGGATGCAGCGGTTGTTATCGAGAATAAAGTAGGGGTGCGAGCTGTCCACCGGGTAGCCGTTCCAACCGGGTTGCATCGGCCAGTGGGTCATTTCTTCGTGGTAGGCCGCATTTTGCAGGTCGCAGTCGCCGCCGCTGACCTGGCAGAAGGGGCAGAAGTGGTTGCGCTCACTGAACAGCATCGACAGGATGAATTTGCGCGATTTCTTGAGCGCTTCGGTTTCAGTGTTGATGACCATGCCGTTGCTGACGGGCAGGGTGCAGGATGCAATCGGCACGCGAAAACCTTGCACTTCAACAATGCACAGACGGCAGCCGCCGAAGGGCGTCAGTTCTTTATGCGCGCACAGGGTTGGGATCTCAATCCCGGCCTGTTTTGCCGCAGCCAGGACGGTGATCCCTTCGGCGGCTTCGATTTGTTTGCCATTGATTGTTAGTTGGACCATGAGTACCTCGGTAATTGTCTTGGTTCTATGGAACTCGCAACACGGTTCAGCATGTTTCGCGTTCCGTTGTAGGTTCGCGAATGTTATGCCAATTCCTGTTCGGCGGCCATCTGGCAGATGCCGGTTGGGCAAACGCCCAGGCGGATGTGTGCTTCAACTTCTGCGCGGAAGTATTTCAACGTGTCGCGGATCGGCACGGCGGCGGTCTGTCCGAGGCCGCAGTTGGAGGCGATTTCCATCTCGTCGGCCAATTTCAGCAGCACATCCAGGTCACTCAATTGCGCCTGGCCCTGGCTGATCGATGTCAGAATACGCAGGGCGCGTTCGGTGCCCACCCGGCAGGGTGTGCATTTTCCGCACGACTCGAACTTGAAGAATTTCATCAGCGTCACGGCCAGATCGACGACGCAGGTGCGTTCATCACAAATCAGCAGCGCGCCGGAGCCGAGCGAGACGCTCGCCTTGCGGAAGGATTCAAAGTCCATGGGCGTATCTTGCAGGCTGGCCGGGATGATTGATCCGCTTGAGCCGCCGGTTTGCGCCAGTTTGAAGGTCTCGCCGTCTTTTATGCCCTGTCCGTAGATGTTGATGACTTCGCGCAGTGTGATGCCCATCGGCACTTCGATCAGGCCTTTGAAGTTGACATTCCCCAAAATGGTGTAGGTCTTGGTGCCGGGGCTGGAAGGTGTACCGATGCCACGGTACCACTCGCCACCATTCAGCAGAATGGGCGGAACGTTAGCCAGCGTTTCAACATTGTTGACCAGGGTCGGTTTGCCCCATAGGCCGTGCGTGGTAGGGTAGGGCGGACGTGCGCGCGGTTCGCCGCGTTTGCCTTCAATCGATTCAAGCAGCGCAGTTTCCTCGCCGCACACATAGGCGCCTGCGCCGCTGTGAACGTGAATTGTAAAGTTAAAACCGCTCTCGAGGATGTTTTTCCCAAGCAGGCCATATTCGCGTGCCTGCGCAATCGCTTTTTCGAGGCGGCGTTGAGCCAGCTGGTACTCGCCGCGTACATAGATGAAACCTTCGTCCGCGCCGACGGCAAATCCGGCAATCAGCATTGCTTCGATGATGCTGTGCGGGTCACCTTCCAGGATGACGCGATCTTTAAAGGTACCGGGTTCGCTCTCATCCGCATTGCAGACGACGTATTTCTTTTCAGTTTTGGTCGCGCCAACGAAGCGCCACTTGCGTCCGGTCGGGAAGCCTGCGCCGCCGCGTCCTTGCAGCCCGGATTCTTCCAATTCTTCGATCACTTGCAGGCGTGTCTGGCTGAGGGCCTTGGCGAGCGCCTGATAACCTTCTTCAGCAATGTAATCTTCGATATTTTCAGGGTCGATACGCCCGGCGCGGCGCAGAACGATGCGTTTTTCCATGGGCATCGAGCCCTTGCGCGTTTTAAGCCAGCCAATGCGCCCGGACAGTTCCTTCACCGGCGCCAGCAGGTCTTCAGCGATGCGGCCTTTATACAGGTGTTCCTCGACGATGCGTTTCACATCATCAGCGGATACCGGGCCGTAGGCGCTCGCTTCGGGATAAATGATGACCAGCGGCAGAGCGTCTTCCCGCCCCCCATCCGTAAACTGCGCGAGGGAGATTTCGTCGCTCAGGCCAAATGCCGCCAATTCTTGCTGGAAGCGGCTGTACACTTCTGCTGCGCCTTTGCGCATGCTTTCGGGATCATTGGAAACCAATACCATCGAACGGGTGAATTTCATGCTGCGCCTCTCATTCGTATTTGGCGAGAATATCGGCCAACTGTTCCGGAGCAACGTTCCCGTACAGGTCATCGTCGATCAACACCACCGGGCCGACTCCGCACACGCCCAGGCAGCTGACCGTCTTCAACGTGAAACGTCCTTCGGAGTCCGTCTCGCCAGCTTTGAGATTCAGCGTCTGCTGGATGGATTTCCACAGTTCGCGCCCGCCCTGCACATGGCATGGGGCTGATTCGCAGAATTGAACCATATGCCGGCCGGTTTTTTCGGTGTGCAGCATGTGATAAAAGGAAGCCAATCCGTACAGCTGACCTTCCGATACCAAGATGTGGTCTTCGGGCGATTTGCCATGCAAGTCGTGCAGTTTCTTGCGCGCCAGACGAATGGCTTCGCCGGGGATATAACCGAATTCGTGGTTGATTTCCAGCAGAATCGGGATGAAAGCATCTGCATGCGCGCCATGTTTCTCAACAGCGGCTTCCACGATTGCAACCAGATTTTTTTCTTCTGCAATTTTGAACACGAAGCGCCTCCTAAACCTTTTGCCCTCTCCCCGGCAGGGAGAGGGCAGTGATAATTAACTCAAAACGCTGATGGCGTTGAAATTACAAACCTGTGCGCAGATTCCGCAGCGGATACATTTATTTGCGTCAATGAGATGTGCCTGGCGACGTTCGCCCGTGATTGCTTCCACCGGGCAGTTGCGCGCGCAGACTGTGCAGCCCGTGCAGACCGGCGCCTGGATTTCGTATCGAATCAGGGCACGGCAGACTTTCGCTGGACATTTCTTTTCGTTGATGTGAGCTTCATACTCGGCCCGGAAATGCTTCAACATGCTGATGACCGGGTTGGGCGCGCCTTGTCCGAGGCCGCACAGCGAGTTCTTGGTCACCTCGAAGCACAAGTCTTCAAGCACCTCGATATCGCCCGGTTGGCCTTTGCCCTCACAGATTTTTTCCAAAATTTCCAGAATGCGGCGTGTGCCGACGCGGCACGGCGTACATTTACCGCAAGACTCATCCTGGGTGAATTCCATGAAGAAACGTGCCATGTCCACCATGCAGGTTTCTTCATCCATGATGATTAAACCGCCGGAACCCATCATCGACCCGGCTGCGGTCAGCGCTTCGTAATCCAGCGGCAGGTCGAGATGCTCTTCGACGAGACATCCACCCATCGGGCCGCCGGTCTGGATGGCCTTGAATTTCTTGCCATCCTTGATGCCGCCGCCAACATCGAAGATGACGTCGCGCAGCGTAATACCAAACGGAACTTCGATCAGGCCGGTATTGATGACATCACCGGCGATGGCGAAGGTTTTGGTGCCTTTGCTTTTCTCGGTTCCCATGCTGGCGTACCAATCCGCGCCATGCAAAATGATCTGTGGGACGACCGCGTAGGTTTCGACGTTGTTATTGTTGGTCGGTTTGCCCCACACGCCTTTGACTGCCGGGAACGGCGGGCGTGGACGTGGTTCTCCGCGTTTGCCCTCGATGGAGGCGATCAGCGCGGTTTCTTCACCGCACACGAACGCGCCTGCGCCCATGCGTACTTCCAGGTCGAAGCAAAAATCGGTGCCGAAGATATTGGCGCCCAAAAAGCCGAATTCATGAGCCTGGGCGATGGCGATTTTCAAGTTCTGTACCGCGATCGGATACTCAGCGCGACAATAAATGTATCCACGCACTGCGCCGATGGCGTAAGCCGCGATGATCATGCCTTCCACCACTGAGTGTGGATCACTTTCCAGCACGCGGCGGTTCATGAACGCGCCGGGATCGCCTTCGTCGGCATTACAGGTCAGGTATTTGGGGTTATCCGGTACCTGGCGGCATAACTGCCACTTTTTGGCTGCTGGAAAGCCCGCTCCCCCACGACCGCGCAGACCGGATTTCATCACTTCGTCGATGACCTGTTCCGGGCTCATCCCGGTGATGACTTTGGCCAGTGACTGGTATCCGTCTTCAGCGATGTAATCTTCGATATTGTGCGGATCGATCTTGCCGCAGTTGCGCAGCACGATGCGTACTTCCTTCGGTTTCGGCGCGCCAAGCTCTTCGTCAGAAACCGCTTTTTCCTGCGCGCGGAACTTTTCCACCACGCGCCCTTTCAGGAAGTGTTCTTCCACCAAAAACGGAATGTCATCCACGCTCAGATTGGCGTAGTGAACATTTTCCGGGTAGACCAGCATATCCGGGCCCAGCCGGTATGGGTCGCCAATGCGCGAAGTCTCCAGAACCTGAACTTCATTCAGCAAGTCCTGGGCAAATAATTCGTCATTTAAAGCATCAATGACCTCATGCGCGCCTTTTGCAAGGCACTCCGGGTCAACAGAAACAAGAACGTGTGAACGATAAAAAGCCATAATTTCCTCAAAGGACCCTCAGCCTGCCCCCATTTTGGGCAATTTCCCAAAACTGGGCAGGAGGGTTACGCCGGAATAACGTAGTCGTTAACGACCTTGCCACCCAGAATGTGCTGTTCCATGATTTGTTGAACCACAAATGGTGTTACCTTGCCATAAGTGACCGGCGCCGCTTCACCGATCAGTACCTGCACGATCGGTTCCCACGAATCCATCCCGATGTTCCCGGTTTGGCGCACGGTGATATTGGTCAAATGCTTCGCTTCGATGATGCCCAGGATTTCCTTCAGCGTTTCGCGTGCCCCGGCGGCGATGCCTGGGGTGCCCATTCCAACGACAATTTGAATGCTGCCCGGCGCAGACTTGATTTCACGTTTCTTTAGAGCTTCTTCACGGATTTTCTTCAGATCTTCCAGAGATTTTACGGTTGGCATGTTATTTCTCCTGTTATAGTACCGGCGTCAGGGCTTGCTTTGTCTCGCGCAGGCCATCTTCCAGCGTTTCTCGCAGATATGCGAGCACGTCGGGGTGGCTGAGCGGAACATCTTCAAGCGTCTCTTTGACCGGTTGGTCATCAAATTCAAAAGTTTCTTCGGCTCCAACATTGCGAGCGGTGTAGCGAAAAATCCAGTGTACTTCGGGATGGGCGACCGTCAGGCCTAAAAAGGTGCTGGATAAATTTCCCAGCGGCATCCGATCGATGTGCGAATGCTGGAAGGACACCTCCACCCGTGTCCCTTCTCCCGGTTTCGACGAAATTGTCAGCCCGCCGTTGCATTCTTCTGCGGCGCCTTTCAACAAAGGGATGCCGAGGCCTACTTTGCGGGTTGTGCGGCTGGTGTAGAACGGATCTGTCACTTTTTTGACCGTTTCGGGATCCATTCCGCGCCCGTTATCTTCAACACTTGCGGTCAGCCTGTCTGCAATCAGGTCTTCGCACACGGCAATTTGAACCGTCTGCGCTCCAGCAGAGACGCTGTTTTCGGCCAGATCGAGCAGATGCAGGGTAATTTCTCTCATGGTTGATTCCCCGCTTCATCTTTGAGTGATGAATGGGGGGCAGGGTTTTAACCTTCCAGCAGCTTCTTAATCAGCGCCGGGAATTTGTTCGGCTTGATTCGGCCGATCACTTCTTCGTCCACAGTTACAACTGGCGCCTGTGAACAGGCGCCCACGCAGCGACAGATTTCCATCGTCAGCTGTCCATCGGAAGTGGTTTTGCCCATGCCGGTGCCGGTCAATTGGGTGGCTTTTTCCATCAACTGCGGAATGCCGCCCACATAGCAGGCAGTTCCCATGCAGAATTTCATCGTATGTTTGCCGCGTGGTTCGGTGGTAAAAAACGAGTAGAAGGTGACAACTCCGTGCACGGCGCCAGCCGGTACGCCCAGCTGCCTGGCGATGTAAGTTTGCATGGGCGCGGAAATATATCCCACTTTGCTCTGTGTCTCGTTTAATACGACCATCATGGCACCCGGGCGTTCCCGGTTTTCGGCAATGATTTGATCGATGATGGCGCGCTTGTTTTCACACAAGCCATCTGGGTTTGATGTTGTTTCACTCATTCAATAAGCTCCGCTTATGTTAATTTGTTCTTTTACAACGAATTGTGATAAATTTCACAATATAGGATAAGTTTAACCCCGCGTGACTGATACGTCAACTAACAAATGTCATATCGTAGGGCGCAGGTTGTCCATTTGTCTGATGACTACCCTGTGATCTGCTTGACCGTTTAGCGCCATCCGAATTTCTTTGATGGTTGGTTCATTGAGCGTAAGTTCTGTCGTGCCGAGAAAGCTATCCAGCTGATGAACGTCTCCGCTTTGCAGCAGGGGATAGCCATTAAGTTGTGGGAATTTTTGGAGAGCTTTTTCAGGGGAGATGTGGCGTGAGATTTCCAGTGCAGTGAATCCGGGCGGGATGATGCCCAGGATTTCGATCAGGCCGTTCGCTTTTCGGTCAATGTGAGCGGGTATGGCCAGCCCTCCGAGCGCTGTCACCTGTTCGGTGGCGTGCTCCAGCTCGATATCCACAGAGTTGAGCAGCAGGCGTTCTTCGCGGCGGATGAAATCTCCGCTTGAGTCGACGACGAATTGTTCACCGAAAAATTCGCTGTTGTTGGCTGTTTTGGGCAGAAGCGCGTCAACGGTTTTTTGCCATTCGGCCAGTTGTTCCAGTGTATCAAACAAACACAGCAAATGGACTTCTTCTCTGGTTTGGAGTTCCATGCCCGGCAGAACGATCAGTTCTGTTCCCTGGGCGGCTTCGATCACAGCCCCGGCGTTGGCGCTGGCGTTATGGTCGGTAATCGCCAGCAAGTGGATGCCGCGTTCCAGCGCTTCCTGCACAATCAATGGCGGGATCATCTCCACGCTGGCGCATGGGGAAAGTACCGTATGAATGTGCAGTTCGGCGCGGTAAGTTTTCATGGGCGCTCTCCGCCAATTGGCAGATTATCGAATTCCCAGCTCCCACAGCTTGCCCGCCACCAGGTAGGTATTTTCAGCTGTTCCAAGCAGGATTACGCCCTGTGTGTTGGCTTTTTCGATGACATCCGGTTCGGGCGTGGCGCCTTCCGTGACGATCACCGCGGCGGTATCGGTCAGCGCGGCTACCGCCACGATGTTGATGTGCGCCTGTAGCGTTATCCATAAATAGCCGGGTTTTGCGCCAGCCATCACGCAGCTCAACAAATCGGAGGCGTATCCGCCTGCGGGGCGAATGGCGGAGAAATCTTTGGGTGTCGTGAGAATGGTCAGATTGAGTTTTTCGATGATTTCCTGCAGGGTCATGTCAGACTTCCTTTGTGCCGGGGGTAACTTCGGCTTGTTCACTTTCTTTGAAACGTTCTTCGTTTCGCAGGTTTATCTCCATCAGCAGTTTGGTTCCTTTGCCTGGAGTAGATTCCAATTCCATGCGGTCGACGCAGCGGCGGATGTTGACCAGGCCCATGCCAGCGCCGAAGCCCATGTCGCGAGCTTCCTGGGTGGCGGTGGACCAGCCGGTTTGCAGCGCCAGTTTCACATCCGGGATGCCGGGGCCATCGTCGGTGGTTTGCATCAGGATACGGTGCGGTTCGATCTGCACGCGGATAATCCCGCCATGGTCGCTGTGGATGATGAGATTCATCTCGGCTTCGTAGATGGCGATGCCGCTCTGACGGGCGAGCTGCGGACTGGCGCCGAGTCGCAGCAAGGCGCGTTTGATGTGGCTGGAAGCCTGTCCGCCGTTGATGTAGTCACGCGCTTTGATGCTGTAGCGCAAAATCAGGCTGGTTCGGTCGGAAGTAATGTCTTCAAACAGGTGGCTGGCTCGGTAACGGCGCAACTCCTCCACCTTGTAGTCTTTTTGTAGGGCGGTCAGAATGCCGCGGGTGATGTCGCCCTTGGTGATGATGCCGATTAATTTGCCGCTCTCGTCGATGACCGGCAGGCGGCCAACCCGGTAGGTGCTGAAGGTTTCGATCGCTTTGACGACCGGGTCATAGGCATTGACGCTGATCACGCTGGTACTCATGTATTTGCTTACCGGCGCGCCCAAATCATCTTTTTCCATGGCACGGACGATATCTTCGATGCTCAAAATGCCGATCAGATTTTGGTTTGCCTGCACCGGGACGCCGGAAATGCGTCCGATGCGCAGGATTTCCAACACGCTGGCGAGTCGCATCTCTGGTGTGACGCTTTTAACTTCGCGCGTCATCGTTTCGTTGATTTTTAAGTCATACGAAAGTTCTTCCACGCGGCTGATGTCGCTGGCATCTTGATCGGTGATGATGCGGCCTTTACGGCCATCCAATTCCTGGATGCTAGTCATTTTCTTCAGATGGGATGACCGATTCAAAGCTGTGCAGCCCGGCGCGATACAGCCGTCCGCACAATTCAAAGGTCCCAAATGGGCTGGTGATG
The DNA here is from genome assembly GCA_903838415.1 of uncultured Anaerolineae bacterium. GTDB lineage: Bacteria > Chloroflexota > Anaerolineae > Anaerolineales > Villigracilaceae > UBA5195. The sequence continues at coordinate 40,690 of CAILYI010000138.1, forward strand.
AGCGGAATGTTTTCCTGTGCCGCCAGTTCGATGGTTTCCGGGCCGGGCATTTTGCCGCGCACAAACACAATCGCGCGCACGTCAGCCATCTGGGAGGTGCGCACCACTTGAATATTGCACAGGCCGGTTAATAAAACCGCATCTGGCTTGATGGAAGCGAGCACGTCGCTCATTAAATCAGCGCCGCAGCCGCCTTTAATTTCACGGCTGAGCGGAACGAGTGGCGTCAGCACGGTTCCATTGACAATTTTTACTAGCTCTTGGACATTCATAGAATATTTATTGCTCCTGTGCCAAACCGTTGCTGATTCATTATCCCTCTTCCTGCAAGTCTTTGAGAATTGTAGCTGTGATGTTGGCGGTTTTTAGCGCATCAGTGCTGACGCGCGCGCCAGTCAGATCGGCGCTGCTGAAATTGGCAGATTCAAGATCCGCGCCGGTCAGGTCGGCTTCGCGCAAAAACGCGCCGCGCAGATCGGCGTGTGAAAGGTTTGCCTCGTGCAAATTTGCACGGAACATGTGGGAATTGTTGAGAAACGCCCCGGTCAAATCGGCCTGGACCAGATCAGTGCAGCCCAGTTCGAGATCGATTTCGTCGATGTTCGGGTCGTCGGCATTATCGTGGAAAACGCCCAGGTGTGCCCGGTTGAGCATGGCGCCGCGCAGGCTGGCTCTGAACAGGCTGGCGCCGCTCAAGTCCGATTCGCGCAAGTCGGCGCCATCAAAAATGATACCGTTCAGGTGCGCGCCGCGCAGTTTGATGCCTTCCAGGCGTTCGCCGCTGAAATCGGTGCGGCCAGCCTTGAATTCGTTGATGAGTTCATATCCGTTCATTGGATCCGTTCCGGGTGTGAGTAAATGTTGAATCGGTCGCGGCGAGCGTAACCGATCAGCGTGATGCCAAATTCTTCGGCCAATTCCACCGATTGGGAGGTGGGAGAAGTTCGTGAGATGACAAATTCCGCACCGATGCGCCCCGCTTTTTGCATCATTTCCGAGCTGATGCGCCCGGTGGTGATTAAAACTCGTTTTTCAGGCCAGACGTTTTCGAGCAGCATTCGTCCGGCGAGCTTGTCAAGCGTATTGTGCCGCCCAATATCTTCAACGGATAACAGCACATTTTCTCCATCACTCAGGGCGGTGGTGTGGATTCCCCCGGTCTCTTTGTAGATTTCCTGCGCTTCAAATAGACGAGCTACCAGCTGCGTGATTTTCTCTGGAGATAGTACCAGGCTGATTTGACGGGGAGCCGGCTTCGGGGAGTTTGCGGTGACTCCGGTTTGGCCGCCGGTACAGCCCGAAGTGCGAGTCCAGGCTGATGGTTTTTCCACGGCGTGCGTCAGCCAGATATCCACGTTATCGCCATGCTCGCACAGGCGCACATCCGCGATCTCTGCCGATTCGGTGATGATATCTTCGGTGTAGAGAAAACCGGCGGCGAGCGCTTCCAGCTGCTGAGGGGTGCACATAAAAGTTAGCCAGCTTTCGCCATTGACGGTCAGATCGACCGGGATTTCCGTGACAATTTCAGCGTGAATTGGCTGCAGTCCGCCCGGTTGGAACCGGTAAAGTTGAATGGGTCGGGAGGGTGTCATAGGATGACCTGTAAAGGTTCTGCGATTACTCCACACCTTATTGTGAAATTAATCACAAATAGTATATCCTTTTTTTGAGATTTGACAAGGCTCGAGAGCGTTTTAATACAAAAACTACAAACCTTATCGTATTCAAGTATACAGTAATTGACGCTGACAGGTTGTCTGATTTTTTATGAACAAGTGGATAGTGCGGGCTTTGAGACTGGTTCCTGGTTATTTGCCCCGATTTGTCTCTATTTGCGGAGGTTTTTTATGCGGCTGTGGGCGATGTAAAATCGCTCCGGGTCGGCGTGAAAAGCCTCGAGACAGAATTCTGTGCAGAAATAAATCGTGCGTCCCTGATACTCGGCGTGTGGATACCATTCAATCGCGGTGGTCATCACACGGTGACAGACGGTGGTCTGAACCGGGTTGGGAACTTGGGTGTGCGAAGTTTCGTCGTCGGGCATATTGGAAGGTAGGTTCACCACATTTCACACGCTTTTCTTAAAGTCTAAATCTTTATCGCCAAGATCGCCAAGAAAAGCGCCAGTCGCCAAGATTCTTTGTTTCTACGCTCGTTCTGGAGTGGCTTTGGATATCTGAACGCGTTTTTCTAAAAAACTTGGCGTTCTTGGGCCTCTTGGCCTCCCGAAGTACAGGGGGTGGCTTGGCGGTAAAAAACGACTTTAAGAAAGGCGTCACCACATTTCAGACAGTTTACTTCACTTCTGCAATATAAATCTCAAATGCGCCGAGATGAATTTCCTTCAGATTTTCCCCGCCTTTGCTGCGTCCGGCGCTGGAGAAAAGCGTCCGCGCCGTTTTGAAAGGGAGTCTGGCAAAGTTGAGCGTTTCGCGGGTTTCAGAGAAATTCAAAACTACCAGGACGGCTTGACTGTCAGTTTTGCGCAGGAAGGCCAGGTATTTATCCGATTTTTCGTGAATTGGCTGATATTCGCCTTCCATCAGCGCTGGGGTGGACTTGCGCATGCGCAGGATGCGCTTGTAAAAATTCAAGAGTGATAGCGGGTCATCCTGCTGGTCTTTGACATTGATTCCTTCGGCAAAGTTTGGGTTGACTGGCAGCCAGGTTTCCACGGTGGAGGGCGAGAATCCGCTGTTGGCGCTGTTGGTCCACTGCATGGGCGTGCGGTTTTTGTCGCGGGTCATCGCGGCGGCACGTTGCGCGGATTCCGTGGGATCCACTTTCAGGTCATTGACCAGGGTTTGGTAGTACCAGGTTGCCATGGTGTCGCGCAATTTGGTTGGATCTGTAATCAGGTAATCGGTCATGCCGATTTCTTCGCCGTTGTACAGAAACGGTGTCCCTTTCAGCGTCAGGATGGCTGCCAACGCCAGGCGGGCGCGCTCGGCATCGTGAGTCCCATCAGCGTAGTGGCTGTAGACGCGCGAGCTGTCGTGATTGCCAAGGGTGTTACAGGGCCAGGCTGTCGCTGAGATTTTGGCCAGGGCGGCGAGTCGTTCCTTTTGGTTTTGGCGAATCCAGCGAGGCGTAAGGGGAGATTCCGTTCGCATCAGGGGAAAATTGAATATCAGCTGCAGTTCATCGTCGCCATTTCCCATATATTCCGGGTTATCGTCCTCGCCCACCAGCATGCGGTCGCTGGGATATTCATCCAAAATGGCGCGCAGTTCCTTCATCAAACCATGAACGCCGGGCTGCCCCCACTGGTGATGAAACATATCATGCCAGTATTGACTGATTTTTTTCTTTTCTGTGGCGGTTTGCGCCAGTTCTGTGGCGCGACGCAGTTCGCCCAGGTTCATTGGGACGGTATGCGGGGTCAGCGAGGGGTTTTCAAAGATGGTGCCGATGGCGTCCAGGCGGTAGCCATCCACGCCCAGATCGAGCCAGAAGCGCACCGCGGCCCACATGGTGGCGACTACCTCGGGATTGTGGAAGTTCAGGTCTGGCTGCTGGCGCATGAAATAGTGATAGTAGTACTGGTTGCGCTCTGGGGCATACGTCCAGGCCTCGCCATCGAAGCAGGATTGCCAGTTGTTGGGCGGAGTATCGACCCAAACATACCAATTGGCCTTGGGATTTTCGCGGCTGGATTTTGACTCAAGGAACCAGGGATGCTCGTCTGAGGTGTGATTCAGCACTAGATCGAGAATAACCCGGAGATTGCGTGCGTGCGCTTCGCGCAGAAAAACATTGAAATCTTCCAGGCTGCCATATTCAGGGGCAACGCCGCAGTAATCGGAAATGTCGTAGCCGCAATCCCAGTTTGGAGAGGGGAAGTGCGGCGAGAGCCACAGGGCGTCGACACCGAGATCTTTCAGATAATCAAGTTTTTCGGTCATGCCCTTGAAATCGCCGATGCCGTCTCCGTTGCCATCGGCAAACGAGCGC